>JBBSRB010000082.1:0-13734 GCA_038243445.1 Chitinophagales bacterium
AGATGGTGCTTTAAAAATGTTTGCCGCCAACCTCGAAAGTGTGTACGATCATTTTGAAATAACACACCAGTTGCCAGTAATAATGACGAATACCACCGGCGATTATGTGTATGCCAATCTTTCTAAAAAAGTACCTCCTCCGCCAAAACCAATAAAAGTTAAGGTGCAACATCGGTTTAGAAACATAGAAAAAGTAGAAGAAGTGGTGAATGTTTGGCCTGAGTTTCCAGGCGGCGGCGAAAACTTTTTGAAATACCTTGCTACTATGGGCAAAGCCATGGTACCCGAATTACCGGAAGGGCTGAAGAAAGCGTATGTTCAGGTAGAGTTTATAATTGATGCGGACGGAACGCCAACAAATTTTAAAGTGTTGAAAGGTGTAAACGCCGATTTTGATGATGACCTGATTACAGTACTGGAAGGAATGCCTGCCTGGATGCCCGCAATTTTGCAGGAAAAGCGGGTGGCGAAGAGAATAAAGCAGGGCTTTGCTATTGAGTAAAGGTTTTTTAAAGAATTATAGACCCTTTTTTAAACGTTTCTAAATTTTCCTTATCCCGTAGCGGGGTGTGCTGCTGAATTTGTGGTAATTGTTTCAAACTCTTTCAACCACTTTTTTAAAGGTTTTTATTTTAAACGGCAGCGTAAAGAGTACCCTTTTTTTGAACGTTTTTATTCTTCACCTTAATTACCCCTTTTTTGAACGTTTATTTCATTAGTGGCTTAGGTGCAGACAGCAGGATATTTAAAAATGTTCAATTGCCTCCGCATTGTAGGCCGGTTTATTTAGATTGGATAAAACCAAATCCTGAAGAATCGCTTACTCATTATGCGTGCCGGCTTTCAGAAGGCATCAATACTACTCAGCCTTTTGCGCTCATTGGTTTGTCGCTTGGCGGAATGTTAGCCGTTGAAATGGCAAAGCTTCATCGCCCAAAACACATTATACTTATATCAAGCATTGCATGTAGTAACTGCCTGCCAAAGTATTACCGGTTTGGTGGCTTTATTGGTTTGCATAAAATTGTTCCCATTCAATTATTTAAGCAGGTTTCTTATTTAAAACGATTTTTTACCGGGGAAACAAACGCCGATAAACGCCTGATAAAAAGTATGATCCGCAACTGTGATGCCTCTTTTATTCGTTGGGGAATGAACGCTGTACTCGGGTGGAAAAATAAAGAGGTTCCTCAAAATTTGGTTCATATTCATGGCTCTGCCGATTTTATGTTACCGCAAATATTTGCAAAGCCCACGCACCTAATTGCATCCGGCGGGCACTTAATGGTGTTAACTCACGCTGCTCAAATTAATGCAGTTTTAAAAGAAGTGTTGTGAGTTAAATATCAGAGATTTTTTGTTTTTGGTGATCTCGAAAACAGTTTCACAAAGTAGAACGAAGCCAAATCTGCCAACGATCAAACGAGTATACTTGTACACTCCCAATCATTAAATTGTAAACTTTTAAACTCCGTAATCCGTAAAGGTTCACGTTATCAATAACTGGATGGTTTCGGTTGTTTGCTGCTGTAAAATAATGCTGCATTTGTTACTAAGTTCGGCTACAATTTCAGTGTTGTAATGCCTGATAGTGAGCAGCGTTAAATCTCGGGTAATCTGTACATGAAACAAAGCCTCTGCCGCATGCGCCAGTTGCGCTACTTTTTCGGGATGATCGTCTAAAACACAAACTAAACTGATAGCGCCGTTTTGCGTTAAATTTGGTTGCACTTTCACTTCTTTAAAAAAAAGGTAAAGCTCGCCGGTCAAGCCTTCGCTTACAAACGAAAAATTTTTAGAGCTTAATTGCATCATTACCTGGTTGTACTTATATACAATTATCGGCGGCAGGTTTGCAATGCTTTTCGAATGTATTACAGTTCCGTCTGCGTGCGGGTTTATAAACGATTGTACATAAAGCGGTATGGCTTTATTCTGCAACGGCTTTATTGTTTTTGGATGAATTACCTGTGCGCCGTAATAAGCCATTTCAATTACTTCGGAGTAGCTAAGCTGCGGAATCAGCTCTGCTTTTGCGTATTGTTTTGGATCGGCATTCATCACACCGGGCACGTCTTTCCAAATGGTTAGGCTTTCGGCCGATAAGATATTTGCAAACACTGCTGCCGTATAATCGCTGCCTTCGCGGCCAAGTGTGGTGCTTTCGTTTTCATCTGTTGCACCAATAAAGCCCTGCGTCAAAACTTTATTTGTTTGTTGCAGTAGTGGTATTATTTGCTTGTTTACTTTTTCGGCGGTAATGTTCCAATTTATTTGTGCATCTCTAAAATTATTGTCTGTCCGTATAATATCGCGTACATCAAACCAACTATTTTGCACACCAATGTTATTTAAATAATGACTTACAATAGATGTAGAAAGAAGTTCGCCCACACATACTACCTGATCGTAATAATAATCGTAATTGCGTACCGGCTTATCGTGTAACAGCCATTCTATTTCTGTAAAAAAATCGTTTAATAGGGGTTTTATATTGGTGCCGAGTTGATGGGCAAGAGCGCAGTGTTGTTCTTTAATAATATTAAACAATTGCAAGGCGCTTTCTTTGTCGCCAGAAAAAAAAGCATCTACAACTTTTTCCAAAACGTTGGTGGTTTTGCCCATTGCGGAAATAACGATGAGCAATTCTTCGTCTTTATATCTCTTTATTAGTTCGCCTGCCTTTTGAATTCTTTCAATTGTATTTACCGATGCGCCACCAAATTTAAACACCTTCATGAAGCAAAATCTTTAAAGCAAAGATGCCCTATCCTGTAAAAAATGGTGCTAATTATTTATGCCTTTGTTGAAGAAACCTTTTACAAAAGCGCAAGGGCATTTTTCAATAGATACGATTTTTTACTGAAAGAAAATTTAATTTGTTATAAAACTGTTAACGTAGATTTATTTCTCACACAAACCTAAAAAAACACACACAAATGAAAAGATTGTCCTTTGCCTCTTTCGCTTCCCTCTTTTTATTTTTAGCTTGTCAAAAAGAAGCCAAGCAACCCGAAGCAGGCCTCCCCGAATCAGAAGCTGTTGCGGCTCCAACCTCCCGTCTTTGCGCTTCAATGGAAGTGCTAGAACAACAAATGGCCGCCGACCCTATGCGCCGGCAACGTTTGCAGGAAATTGAAAATTTTACCCAGCGCACTATTTCATCGGGCACAGCAAGGTTTGTTGGTGATACAATGGAAATACCTGTTGTTGTGCATGTAGTGTATAAAACCACTGCAGAAAACATTTCCGAGGCACAGGTGCGTTCTCAAATTGAGGTGTTAAACGAGGACTTTCAAAATAAAAACGAGGACAGAACAAAAGTGCCTACGTACTTCCAGGACGAGCAAACTTCAATGCCCATTAAGTTTGTATTAAACCAAATTGTGCGTAAAAAAACAAGCAAAAGAAGCTGGGGTACAAATGATGCCGTTAAAAAAAGTTCGCTGGGCGGAAGCGATGCTGTTAACCCAACTACTATGTTAAACATGTGGGCTTGCAACCTGGGTCAAAGCTTGCTTGGGTATGCACAATTTCCAGGTGGTGCCGCAGCTACCGATGGTGTGGTTATTTTGTATTCGGCTTTTGGAAGCCGCGCAAAAGTAGCTGGTACTTATTCTACACCTTACGATTTAGGCCGCACAGCTACACACGAAGTAGGACATTGGTTAAACCTGCGCCATATTTGGGGCGATGCTACCTGCGGTTCTGACTTAGTGGACGACACACCGCAACACAACACGTCAAACGGTGGCTGCCCAACCAATACACACAGAAGCACCTGCACCGGCACTCCATTAGAAATGTGGATGAACTACATGGATTATACTAACGATGCTTGTATGTATATGTTTTCTAATGGTCAAAAAGCAAGAGCTATGGCTATTTTCGTTTCAGGCGGACCGCGCGCCAGCTTTCGTTAATCTGCATATATAAAACATAAAAAAAAGGCTCTTGCAACAGCAGGAGCCTTTTTTTGCCTTTTATAAATGTAAATCGTTGAAATATAATTCAGGTTTTTAAAGCCAGCACCATCGCTACTATCATCGTCTGTTGCCACGGTTTATGCCCCTTTTGATTTGGTACTCGCTTGTACGGTTACAATCAATAGGCTCATGCATAAAAAGGCATCAAAAAAGGTTCAAAATTCTTTATTTTTATCAACCCTCCATATCTAAACAATCAACCACAAACTCCCCCTCTTGCCTCTTCATTTTATCGCTTACTTTTGTTCTAACTAAAATTGTAGTGCATGCCCATTAACCGAACCATACTTACCCTTGATGAATTCACCATTCAGTCGTTGCGAAACCTGCCCCATGCCACCGGCGAATTAAGTACCCTTTTACGTGATATTGGATTGGCTGCAAAACGCGTAAATGTAGAAGTTAACAAAGCCGGACTGGTAGATATTTTGGGCGATCACGGAACCGTAAATGTGCAGGGCGAAGAGGTGAAGAAATTAGATATTTATGCAAACAATCAGTTTGTAGGTGTGTTAAAAAGAGGCGTAAGCTGCGCCGGCATTGCATCGGAAGAAATGGACGAGTTTGTAGCTTTCGACGATGAAGTAAGCAACAATTCTAAATACATTTGTCTTTTTGATCCACTGGACGGCAGTGGAAATATTGATGTAAACGTTTCTATTGGAACCATTTTTAGCATTTACCGGCGCATTAGCCCAAAAGGCCAGCCTGTAGTAGCTGAGGATTTTTTGCAAAAAGGCCGCAACCAGGTAGCTGCCGGTTATATAGTTTATGGCTCTTCTACTATGCTTGTTTATGCCACCCGCCGCGGCGTTAATGGGTTTACACTCGATCCATCTATTGGTGAATTTTGCTTAAGCCACCCCGATATTATATGCCCCGAAGACGGAAAAATATATTCTGTTAACCACGGTAACTTTTTTACGCTTACCGAAGGAGTGAAAAATTACATTAACGTGTGCCAGCACAAAACAAAAGAAACAGGCGGTCCTTATACGCAGCGTTATATTGGCAGTATGGTGGCCGATGTACATCGTAACTTAATTAAAGGCGGCATTTTTATGTACCCCGGCACTACCGATAAACCAAAAGGAAAGCTGCGTTTGCTATACGAATCAAACCCGTTTGCATTTATTGTAGAAGTAGCCGGTGGAAAAGCTACCGACGGCAACCAGCCTATTTTAGATATTGAACCTACGGAATTGCACCAGCGAACGCCGCTATTTATCGGCAGCAAAAAAATGATGGAAGAACTGGAAAGATGCCTGCAAGTCAAAACCCAAACAAGCGCTGTATGAGTGCGCACATGATTTCGGTAAAAAATTTGGTAAAGTCCTACGGTGCTTTTGAAGCCGTTAGAGGAATTTCGTTCGATGTAGATGAAGGCGAAATTTTTGGGCTACTGGGTCCTAACGGGGCTGGAAAATCTACTACACTTGAAATCATCGAAACCCTTCGGCAAAAAACCAGTGGCTCAATAACAGTTGCCGGTTTTGATTTAGACAAAGATCCAAACAGCATTAAAAAAATCATTGGCGTTCAGTTGCAAAGCAGCGGGTTTTATCCGCATTTAAATTTGTTAGAACTAATTACGCTTTTTTCGGGGTTGTACAACCGCAGGGTAAACGCGTACGAGTTGCTTGATAAAGTGGCGCTGGCAGATAAAGCAAAGGCCAAAGTAAAAGAATTAAGTGGTGGACAAAAACAACGGTTTTCAGTTGCCACCACATTGATTAATAATCCAAAACTGGTTTTTTTAGATGAACCTACAACCGGGTTAGATCCGCAGGCGCGGCGCAATCTTTGGGAGTTGATCAGGCAAATCAGGGCGGATGGCGCCACGGTAATTATTACCACACATTATATGGATGAAGCCGAGTATTTGTGCGACCGCGTAGCCATTATTGATGCCGGTAAAATTGTGGCGTTAGCTACGCCCGATAAGTTGATAGACGACTTGGTAACCACAGGTTTTGAACGAAAGAAAACATTAAAAAAAGCCAATCTTGAAGATGTGTTTATAACAATGACCGGCCATTCGCTGCGGGCAGAATAAAATATTAACCAAGCGCTTTGTAGTTGTAGGGAAAAGCGTACTATTAAATAGTTATAAAGCAGGTAGTATTGCTCAGCGGTTTCAATAGATCAGAGATTATAATAGAAATGAATTTATACGATAAATTACAAAATAACATGATGGATAAAATAAATCAACAGAAAGAAGAAGGCACTCAGTTTTTTGCAGCAAACAAAGCCAAAGAAGGTGTGCAGGAATTAGATGGTATACAATACCTTGTTTTGCAGGAAGGCAGCGGAATGGAAAAGCCAGAAGTAACGTCAAACATCCGGGCGCATTACGCGGGTTCATTGTTAAATGGCAGCGAGTTCGACTCGTCATACAAAAGAGGACAGCCTTTTGAAGCACGCGTAAATCAGTTGGTAAAAGGCTGGCAAATTGCCCTGCCTCAAATGACAGAAGGAAGCAAATGGCGCCTTTGGATTCCATCCGAACTTGGTTATGGCGACAGGGGTGCGGGTGCACAAATTCCCGGCGGCGCTACACTGGTTTTTGATATAGAGCTGATCAAAATTCTAGATTAAAAAAGGTTTAATGATTGATGATCCGCGCTATCCAATTGGGCAATATTGTTCAACACCTTATTCAAATAACTTAAAAGAAGAATGGTTGGCAGATATTCGGTTTCTGCCAACCGCTCTTGAATTTGCTATTGCTCATTTAGACGAAGCACAACTGCATACGAAGTACCGCGATGGGGGATGGACAGTTCATCAACTTGTGCATCATGTATCCGACAGCCACATGAATGCTTATTGCCGGTTCAAACTTGGTTACACCGAAAATACGCCAACCATTTGTCTGTATAAAGAAGAATTGTGGGCTACAACATCTGATGTGCGCGACCTTCCGGTGAACATTTCCATAACATTACTGTTTGCTTTGCACCTGAGGTGGCACCATTTTCTAACTGAATTGACAGAGGATGACTGGCACAAAACAGTGTATCATCCGGAACAAAAAAAAGAACTGACTTTGTGGTTTTTGCTCGGTTTGTATGCCTGGCATGGCCGCCATCATGTAGCGCACATAACTGCTTTGCGTGAAAGAATGGGATGGTGAGAAAAGCTGACCGTTGTAAGTTTACAGAAAGCCTTGTTTTAGTGTAATTTTTTTAAATAAGAAAGAGATTGCAACAGCCTAAAAGGTGGAAACTTTTTACAGCTGTTATATGCCTGAGGTTGATACTCATTGCTTTTGAAAAGTGTACAAATGAAATGGAAAGTATTAGAAACAGAGTATTTGCATAAAGAGCCGTGGTTAACCATTCGGAAAGATAAATGTGAGTTACCTAATGGAAAGCAGGTGCAGGAGTTTTTTGTAAACGAGTACCCCGATTGGGTAAATGTTTTTTGTGTAACTAAAGAAGAAAAAGTTCTAATGGTAAAACAATACCGTCACGGCATTGGCCAGGTTGGTATTGAACTTCCCGGCGGTGTGGTGGAAAAAGGCGAAAGCCCTGAAGAAGGAGCAAGGCGCGAAGTAAAAGAAGAAAGTGGTTACGAGTTTGAACATTTTGAATGCTTAGGAAGAATTAGTGCAAACCCTTCTACCACCAACAATTTTACCCACATGTTTTTGGCCAGCGGCGGCGAAAAGGTGGGGGAACAAAAACTGGATGAAACGGAAGACCTGGAGATTATACTTTGCACAATTGAAGAAATAAAATATTTAGTAAGGGAAAATAAAATCATGCAAAGCCTGCACGTAAATACTATTATGTATGCGTTAAATAAGTTGGGAAAACTAACGTATTAAAATAAACTTTTATCAACTTTTGCAATTAAAAATATTGAACCAAAAACTAAAATTAAATCGTGTTTTGAAGCTTTTTCATTTGCTGCAATAATGGCCTCGTTTACATTTTTATAAGCTTCGCCAAACAAATTTTGTTTATATGCAAATGCTTGTAAAAGGGTAGCTGGCAAAGCTCTTGGTATGTGCGACTGGGTAAAATAATAGGTTGCAAATTGCGGTAATAACTTTAAAACGGCAGTTATATCTTTATCTTTCACCATACCTAAAACAACGTGTAATTTTTCAAACGATTCGGTTTGTAATTGCTTCGCCAATTCCGCTATGCCGGCTTCGTTGTGCGCCACATCCAACACCAATTTCGGGTGTTCTGCAATTACTTCCCAGCGCCCGTGCAAACCTGTATTTTGTTTTACCTGCGCCAAAGCAGCCACTGTTTTTTGAAAGTTTAGAGGAAATGTTTCATTTAATATGTGTATTGTTTGCAGCACGGTGCAAATGTTTTTAGTTTGATAAATACCCAAGAGGTCTAACTTGTATTCCAGCCTGTTGCCATCTAATTTATCGTTAACCTGTACGTTCAATAAATCTTTATTCCAAAAAAAACTTTCCGTAATAAAGCGGTCCGATGCAAAGTAAAGCGCCGCCCCTTTTTCGCGTGCTGCTTCTATAAAAATATCTTTTGTAACATCCTCTTTTTCGCCCATTATTACCGGCACACCGCTTTTTATAATTCCTGCTTTTTCAGCTGCAATCTTTTGCAGCGTATCGCCAAGCATGTTGGTATGATCCCACCCAATATTTGTAACAACACACACCTCGGGCAAAATTATGTTGGTGCTGTCCAGCCGCCCACCAAGCCCCACTTCTATAACTGCAACATCTACTTTTTGCTGCGCGAAAAAATAAAAAGCCATTGCAACAGTGATTTCAAAAAAGGAAGGTTTTATTCTTTCGATCAGCGGTTTTATCTGTTCTACAAAATCAATCACAAACTCTTCGTCCACCACAGCGCCATTTATTTTAATGCGTTCGCGAAAATCGTATAAGTGCGGCGAGGTGTACAGACCGGTTTTAAATCCGTTTGCCTGCAACACGGAAGCAAGCATGTGGCTGACAGAACCTTTGCCGTTGGTGCCACCTACATGAATACTTTTGAATGCTTTTTGTGGATTGTTCAGGTGGGCGCAAAGAAGTATGGTATTGGTCAGATCGGATTTATAGGCAGCCGCACCGGTGCGGCTGTACATCGGCAGCTTTTCAAAAATGTACTGTACTGTTTGCTGGTACGTCATGTTTCGCAAATGTATTGCGAAACAGGTGTGGGTACTCTTTTTTGTAGGAACGCGCCTCGAGGCGCGTTCAGGTATATCTAAAACCTTTTAAATGAAAACGCCTTGAGGCGTGTTCCTACCTGATCCTCATTATTGTAAATTTTGAATTAAAAACCTTTAAAAAAGGGTGCTGAAAGTTTACAAAAAATTACTAACCACAAACCTGGAAAAATTAGTCGAACTTTCTAATCTGCAGAACAGCCTTAAAAACCTCTAAAAAAGGGGTCCGTTAATTCTCTACCGAACGGTAAAATTAAAATTCAGGATTTGTTTAAATCCGCCATCGAATTTTGGATAGCTTATTTCCCGAGCACGCTGTAGCGCAATTGTAGCCTGTCGGCTCGATCTTGGTAAGCTGGAACCTCTTGGCTGATATGATGCTGAAACCAGTTTGCCATTTTCATTCACTACAATATCCAATGCTATTTTTCCGCCTTCATTGAATTCATCCTGAAAGTTTTGAGCCGGAATGTTTACTACACGAACACCAATATTTCGGGGATTTCCGCTGTAATCTCTACCTGTTGGACTTCCCCCAACACGTCCCTGATCGCCTTGCCCGCCGGCAGTACCTTCACCGGTTCCGGGTTTATACGTATCGGCGCCATTACCACCATTACCGCTGCCACCAACTGTGCGGCCCAACACTGCTTTTGGTTTCGGCGGGGCGGCAGTAACTACAGGTGCAGGATTTGGTGTTGTTTTAATTACTTTATTGTTATTATCAATTTTTGTTGCTTTTGGTGTGGCAACGGTTGGTTTACGAACAGCAGGCGCATCCGCGTTATCGTCGCGGTCGTCTGTTTCCACGTCTTTGGCATCGCTTACATTTGATTGAACGGCTTGTGGAGGTGAATAAGCTACCTGCTCTGCTGGTGCGGGATCGCCAGGTAAAAGTGGCTGATCATCGCCCGAACCAAAATCAGAGCTGCCTAAGTTTACTTCCATAAAATCTTGTACAGGGGGAAAAACTTCGGCGTGTGGCAGCGGAAAATTAATAAGAAAAAAGATCAGAAATAAGGCTCCGCTTACGCCAATAGTAATCGCGGATGCCTTTATATTTTTTTGCCTTTCAAATTGAGCAGGCATAGTGAGGTTGTTATTCATACAAAAGTAAGGTTCCTTGAAGGACTATAGAACGGCGTAAAAGTTAGACAAATTGCACTTGAATATTGCCCGATATCATTTTTTTTAACATTATGGCTATTTTAAAATAATGGTAAAATTAATACTTAGTACCAAGTTTTGTGTTTCCGGCAGCGGTGCTACTATTAACTTTCGTTGCGTCGCACTCTTTTACGTTCAGTAATTCTATTCAGCATTGTGCAAGTGGCTTTGGTCATTCGGTTAATCTTTACAACCAGGGATTATCATTTGGCTTTTAAAAGCCAAATCAGGGCAAGTGCCGGGCCAACAGCTAATATTAAAAAACCAAAACGAGAAAAATCTGCCGTTGCCACTTCTAATACCTGAATACTTATTATGGTAATGGCAAACCCAACAGAGGTTACAAAGGTTAAAGCAGTTCCTTTACTTTCTGGCGGAGCAGCCTGCGCCACCAATGCAGAAAACTGGGGCGAATCGGCTATTACAAAAACGCTCCAGGTAACCATAAATATCAAAAAAGGAGCGGTGCCTGCCGCTATAAACAAAGGGCTTAGTAAACAACAACAGGCCGAAATAAATAAGGAAACCTTTGCTACAAAAGCGCTGCCCCTTTTCTTAGATAATAAGCCGCCGCCTATACATCCTATTGCTCCCGAAGCAATGATTATAAACGACCAGAGTGGAATAGAAAGCAAGGTTTGGTTTAAATCATTATGAAAAAAGAGCGCCACTGGTACAAATGCCCAAAAAGCATAAAGTTCCCACATGTGGCCAAAGTAGCCCAGGGAAGCCGATAGAAATTTTTTAGATCTAAATAAATAAGAAATGTTTTTATAGGAGATATGAGGTGCAGAAAGAGGCCTTTTAGAAGGAACTAAAAGATACATGAAAGCCCCACCAACTATACTTAATAAAGAGGTTGCGCCAATTACCCATTGATAGGAAAGCTCTGCTGTCTGCGCTTTTAAAAAGTGCGGAAAGGCAGTGCCAATGACCAACGCACCCACTAAAAAGCCTAAAGCATTTCCAAGCTTGTCCTGAAAAATATCCGCTGCAATTTTCATACCTACGGGGTAAATACCTGCCAAAAAAAACCCGGTAAAAAAACGCAGCATGTATAAAACAGATACATCTTTTACCCAGATAATGGCAACATTAAAAAGGGCTGCAATAGCGCTGCAAATAAAAAACACAGCGGTGCTTTTATAATTATCAGCAATGGAAAGAAAAGAGAAAACAAGCGTGCCTGCAATAAAACCAATTTGTACTACCGAAATAATAAATGCAAGGTTCAGCGAAGAATTAAGTTCATTTGAAAGTTCGGGTAAAATAGCATTGCCTACAAACCAAAGCGATGTACCGGCAAATTGCGAAAACACAATTATAAAAAGGTAAAAATTGAGCTTTGGCAGCAACATACACAAATGTATTAATGCAGCATTAAACAAGAAGGTTTGTTTTGTAAAAGGAATAAGACGTTTTTACAAAGGGCATCGCTGTTGCTCTTGAATAAGAAGTAACACAAAAGGGGTCAAGAAGGCAAACTGACGTTATTAAATTAGGTGCTAAGTGCTTTCCTTTAGTCGGATTACTGAATTTACTTAGCGAGCAGTAAATTTAAAAAGAGAGGTTGCATTTCTGTATTAAAATTACGTTCTTACTGCGCCTGACGTCTGTTGAAAATGAAGACGTTCAAAAACCAATTCTTAAAAACCAATTCCAATGAAAGCGAATACTTCTTTCAAGCCATTGCCCCTAATTTCCCTTTTTTGTTTGAATACGTCTGAAGGCGAAGAATTTACCGGCGGCCCCTTTTAGTCAGGTTCATCATCCAATTCCTCCCTAAAAATGCCCTTCAAATTCACGTATTCATTAATTTATAAAGTTGTACTTACAAGCTTACTGTTTGTATTTATAGGCAGTAAGCTATCTGCCCAAACAATAACTAATTATACGGTTACTGCACCATCAGGATCCTTTACTCCATTAGTAGCTCCCATTAATCCTCCGCTTTCAACGGGTAATCTGGATGATGGATCTTTTAATGCAATTCCCATTGGATTTGATTTTTGGTACATGGGTGTACGGTATACAAATATTTCTTTTAGTACAAACGGATTTTTTTGCTTTGGTGATAGCCAGAATACAACTAATGCAAATAACCTGAGTACTGCAGGAGCTACCCGGCCAGTAATTGCCCCTTTATGGGATGACCTTGGTGCACAAACGGCTACCAATATTTCGTACAAAACAACTGGCACAGCACCCAACCGTACATTTACCATACAACATCTTTATGCAAAGTGGGACTACCGGGCAAACGGAAGTTCCATTTCGTTTCAGGTGGTTTTGTATGAAAGCACCGGTAAAATTGTATTTGTTTACCGCCCGGAAAGCGGTGCGTTAAACGTGCCTTCTGCATCAATTGGAATAACTTCATCAGGAACGGGATCGGGTAGTTTTCTATCGCTAAGCGAATCGGGAAACAAAACTTATTCTAGTTCAACAACTTCAACCAATAATATAGCTTCCAAACCTGATTGGGGTCAAACTTATATCTTTACTCCACCAATTCCGTTGGCTCCTACAAACCTTTCCTTTTCCAATGTTACAGGCTCGTCAATTACATTAAACTGGACTGATAATTCTGCTATTGAAGTAGGCTATGTTATTTACAATTCTACCGATGGAGTTAATTTTTCTTTTGTGGACCAAATTGCAGCCGGTTCCACCAACGCAGTTCAAACAGGATTAACGGGTAATACCACGTACTCCTGGAGAGTTTATGCTGTTACTGAAGGCACTTTAAGCACACCGCTAAGTGGGAGCCAGGCCACTACATGCGGGGCATTGAATATTTCACAAATTCCTGCTTCTAAAATAATAGCTAACTACCCGTTTACCGGCAATGCTCTCGATGCCTCTGGAAATAATAATGGCACCCTTCAAAACGGGCCTACTGCAACTGCCGACCGTTTTAGTATTGCCAATAAGGCTTACAGTTTTAATGGCAGCAATCAATATGTTTCCACTTCTGCTTCTTATACAAACCCGGCTAATTTTAGTATTTCTGTTTGGTTTAAAACAAATACAACTTCGGGTGGTAAGCTATTAGGATTTGGAAATTCCCAAACAGGGCAAAGCGGGCAATATGACCGTCATATTTATATGAACAATAGCGGTCAGCTTTATTTTGGTGTTTATCCGGGAAGTGTTGTTACTATTAATTCTCCCTTATCTTATAACGATAATAACTGGCACCTTGCCACGGCTACTTTATCGGGTACTGCAGGTATGGCCTTATATGTTGACGGCGCTTTGGTTGGCTTTAATTCAGGCACCACCACAGGAGAAAATTCTACAGGTTACTGGAGAATTGGCGGCGGTAATTTAAATGGATGGCCATCCATACCATCCAGCTTTTACTTTGCTGGAACCCTTGATGATGTATTAATTTACAGCAGAGCACTTACCG
>JBBSRB010000083.1:0-13666 GCA_038243445.1 Chitinophagales bacterium
GCCTTACAAGCAGAGGGTCGGCGGTTCGAGCCCGTCAACTCCGACTGTTAGAATAGAAGCTTTCAAGAAATTGAAAGCTTTTTCTTTTTCATTTTAAGCCAAATAGTGAATTAACCATACCCTTTTTCGATAGTTTTTTGTTTTGTTTATGCTTCAGTTAAATATCTGAAAAGCAGTTGTTTGGTTTTGCACAGTCTGCTTCAAAGTTTTTAATTTACCAAAATATCTCCCCCTTTTTTAAGCCTTTTGCCTCTGCTCAAAACAGATTTTATTTCATAAAAATTTTGACATTTGCGTATCAATTCTTTAATTAAATTAAAATTTGCATTTTAACATTATTTAAATATCTAAACACTTACCTTTCAGCGCTATGACAATAGAACAGATTGAAAAATTTATGGCGAATAATGAAGTTCCGGAAGGAAAAATTATTCGGTTTGAACTTAAGAAAAGAGACCCTGTACGCGGGTTGTTTGTAAAAGGACGTGATTATAACGATCTGAAAGCGAAAAACTATTGGCGTATCGTGCCACAGTCCCGCCTTTCTGCTTATCAAAAAACAGAAGACATTAACCTTGCAAGAATCTTTGTTGGCTCTGACTTTTTAAAGCTGTCGTTTGTACCAAATAAGTCGGAAGAATAACACACCTGTTTAAGTTCATCAAAATATATGTAAAGCATCTTTCTGCCCTTTAGCAAAAAGATGCTCTTTTTATTGCATGTACCTTTCGATCGAAATTACATCAACACTACTCTTTTTTCCGCGTTGCTTACAAAAGCAGCTTCTATAATGCGCACTACTTCTAAACCTTCTTCGGCTGTCACCAACGGGGGCGTGCCCTCTTTTATAGCGTTGTAAATGCCATCGTAAAATTCAGTGTAACTACCGTCTGGTGAGGTAACAAATTCTTTTATTATTGTGCCATTCATTTCAGTGTGCAGCAATCCTCTTTCTTCTTCCGGCTCTTTGCCCCAATCCTCTGAATCTGGCAGCCTTCCCGCTTGCAAAGCAGTTTCCTGTACATCGGTTTTTGCTTTTATAAACGAACCCTTTTGGCCATGTAAAATATAAGCCGGTAACGCTTCGCGAACAAGATAACTGCATTTAAGGTGCACCCGGAGATTAGGATAATACAGCAGCAAATCAAAATTATCATCTGTCTTTGAAAAAGGTCTTACCGTGCGGATGTCGGCAAACAAAGCAAGGGGCCGTCCAAAGAGTCGCAGCGCCTGATCGATAATATGAGAACCCAAATCGTACAGGGCGCCTGTTCCCTTTTGCGCAAGTTCTTTGTGTGTTTTTAGGCTCAGTTCAGGCTTAAACCTGTCATAATGAAATTCGGCTTCAATAATAAGTCCCAGTAATCCATTTCGAAGGATTTCTTGCACTGCTTTAAAATCGCTGTCGTACCTGCGGTTGTGGTACACCGAAAGCATTTTCTTTTGTTCTTTTGCAAGGCTGATCAGTTCTTCCCCTTCGGCGCTAGTTACCGTAAATGGTTTTTCTACTAGCACGTGTTTGCCGGCAAGCAATGCCGCTTTCGCGTAGCTATAATGAGTAACATTTGGCGTGTTCACCACTACAAGTTCTATGGTTGCATCTTGTAATAATTCGTTTAGGGTATGATACACTTTTACACCGGTATACCGTTGTTGCCAGGTGCTTTTGCTGCGCTGCCAAACAGCACTAAATTGGAAGCCGTTATGAACATGCAAAAAAGGGGCATGAAACACTTGTCCCGACATACCAAAAGATAGAAGCGCGGTATTTATCTGAAGCATAAGCAAATTTTTTTTGAGCAGATGTTATTACCGGAAGATAATTAATAATAAAATTGCTTTGCCACTTCTTCAAAACCCTTTCTAGTGGCATCGTTACACAAATTTCCAATGCTTTCTTCATGGGTGTGATGGAGCGTTGCCGGCGCAAATTCAAAAGTTCCAGCCTCTATGCTTCCTCTTTAAATCTAATATCTAAACCCGCAGAAAAAAATTAAATTATTTACCACGTGGTCGCCCCGGCTGCGCTTGCTTGTATATTTTTCTTCCGTTCGCCAATGCGCCGGGTTAACAAATGCACTACCTGCGGGTGTACATCTTCAATGTTTAAAATGCTATCGACTTTAATGCCAATCCTGCGCATTCATCAATACCAAACATTAGGTTCATGTTGTGCACTGCCTGGCCCGATGCGCCTTTCAATAAATTATCGATAGCGCTGTGCACCACCAGTTTGCTTCCTACCTTTTCTAAATGAATAACGCATTTATTTGTGTTGATTATTTGCTTTAAAAAAATCTCCTGCTCACTTATAAGTATAAATGGCTGATTTAAATAAAACTCCTGGTAAAGTGTGTTTAACTCTGTTACATCCATTTCGCAGGTGAGCATAGATGAAATGAAAATGCCCCGCGGAAAATCTCCGCGCCAGGGAATAAAGTTTATTAAAACAGGATTGCTGTTTAGTTGTGTAAACGATTGATTAATTTCGCTAAGGTGTTGGTGCGAAAGCGTTTTATATGCCTGTATGTTGTTGGCACGCCAACTGAATTTAGAAGTGGGCGAAAGGTTTTGACCCGCGCCGGTTGAGCCTGTAATGCCCGTTGTGCTTACTTCCTGCAATAAGCCTGCTTTTGCAAGCGGCAGCAAGCCTAGCTGAATTACTGTTGCAAAACAACCTGGATTAGCAATGTTTTCTGCCGCCTTAATGGCATCTTTATTTAGTTCAGGAAGTCCGTAAACAAACTTTCTGTTGCCTACTGATGATGGCTGATGAATGCAAAAATCCTGCGAAAGGTCGATAACTTTTATTGATAGCGGAAGGTTGTTTTCGCTTAGAAATGTTTTCGCTTCTCCGTGCCCAACACATAAGAAAAGCACGTCAATGTTGTAGCTGATGTGGCTGGAAAAAACGAGGTCTGTTTCACCAATTAAATCGGGATGAACAGATGTAATTTCCTTATCGGCGCTGCTGCGGCTATGAATAAAACTAAGGTGAACATTTGGGTGATGAATAAGCAGCCGGATTAACTCGCCTCCCGTGTAACCCGCTCCACCAACAATGCCGACTTGAATATTTTTTTCTGCCATTTTCTTTTGTTTTAAACGCCGCAAAAGCAAGTCTGAAAACAAACAACGTTGTAAGGCGAGTTTTTTGTACCTGATGCTTTTGAAACCCAGCTACTTATTATCTTTCGTTTTCTTTTTTTACTTGTTGATAAATTGCCAATCTATTTCCAAATAACCTACTAAAAGTTAGTCTCTAAATGCCGCTATAGCCACTGATTTCTTCGCAACAACTACCCGACTTCGCACTCATTAAATCAAACGGCGATTCAATGCCCGTTATGTAAAAATATTAAGGATTTAATTGAACAAAGTCAATACCCAATTCGTGCTGCTGAAAACTGGTTAAAACCGCTTCAATCACGTGTATCATCGTGTCGAAGTTTTGTCTTCCGTGCAGCCAATTGCCGTAAAACTGTGCCGGGTTAATCTTTCGGGCTTAACTGCCCTTTAGTAAGTTCTTAAGCAACCTCCGTAAAAACCTGTTGCGCTTTGCTTAAAGCAACCGCTCGTAAGCTTTATTTCCGTACACGCCACCGGGTTGCAGGGAATGAAAAACAAAATATTTGTATGTGCGGTGGTGTTCACTAATTATTAAAAAAGCACTAATGTAGAATACTTCGTTAGAAACAGCTTATAAATAATGTTAAGCTCCCAGCCGCTTTTTTATTTCTTCATCAGTTTTCCACAATTGCTAAAAAGTTTAGGAAGGTTGCGTTACTTTGTGGCTAAATGAATTCGCCATGTCTAATATAAAATGCCCTAACTGTTCCAGCTTAATTAATGTTGAAAACGTGCTTACCGCGGACGCAGAACAAAAGATAAAAGAGCGTTACGAAAAGCAATTGCAGCTATCGTTAAATGAAGTAGCCAGCAAGCAGAAAAAGCTGGAAGAAAGGGAGCAGTTGCTGGAAGAAACCAAAAAAAACGAAAATGAAATCTTTCAAAAAAAATTGCAAACTGAAAAAGCAAAACTTGAATTACAGATTCAGGAGCAAGTGATTAAATCGGTTGAGGGTGATTTTGAAAACAGGTTAAAGATGTTGCAGCAAACCTGCGATGACAACGATGCGAAACTAAAGGCAGCCCGTGGAAAGGAGTTGGAGTATTTAACAAAAGAGAAAGAACTGAAAAATAGAGAAGCCGAACTGGAAATTAGTCTTCAAAAAAGATTATTAGAAGAAAGAGCGCTGCTGGCCCAGCAAATACGAAAAGAAGAAGCCGACAAAACAGAACTCAAAGAAACCAAGTACTTATTAAAAATGCGCGAGCTGGAAAAGCAGTTGGAAGATCAGCGAAAATTGGCTGAAGAAATGAAGCGCCGTGCCGAGCAAGGTTCAATGCAACTGCAGGGCGAAGCGCAGGAATTATTGCTGGAAGCTATTTTACGCGACCATTTTCCGTTTGATGTTATTGGAGAAGTAGGCAAAGGTGTTGAAGGTGCCGATTGCATTCAGCACGTACGCAACCATTTGGGTACCGATTGTGGGCAAATAATTTTTGAAAGCAAAAGAGCAAAATCATTCAATAATGCCTGGATTACCAAGCTTAAGGCAGACATGCGAAACAAGCAGGCCGAAGTAGCCATTTTAGTAACCAGTATTTTCCCAAAAGAAATGAGTTGTTTTGGCGAGCGCGATGGTGTTTGGATATGTTCGTTCAGCGAGGTAATTGCATTAACAACGGCGCTGCGCCACACCATTATCCGCATTGCCGAAACCAAAAAAGCAGAAGAGAATAAAGGCGAAAAAATGCAAATGCTGTATAGTTTCTTAACAGGCATTGAATTTCGTCAGCAAATAGAAACCATTGTAGAAGGTTTTTTGTACTTAAAAAATTCTATCACAAAAGAGCGTATGCAAATGGAAAAGCAATGGAAAGAACGTGAAAAGCAACTGGAAAAAGTATTAATAAGCACCTCCGGCATGTACGGGTCTATCAAAGGTATTGCGGGCGCTTCTATTGGCGCCATTCCGTTATTGGACGATGCTTTTGAAGACGACGACGAAGCGCCAAAGTTACGCTTAGAATAATTGGCAGCCATTGTACCCCTTTGTTTTAAAATAATTTGGCGGCCGTTATTGCGGCGTATGTATCCAAGCAAGATTAAGCTCAGGAAACTTTTTGTACTGTATTAATAGAGGAGTGCTGACCCTTTTTTGAATGATTTGTCCGTTTATAAAACCATTACATTCTTTTAATGAACCAGTAACCCGAAGCATGTCGCTAAAATCTACTCCGCCCAGCCCCCACCATTTAAACATAGCCTCTTTGGCGCACCACAATAGAGTTAAATCATTTATATAATTATTGCCGTATTCTTCTACCCCTTTTTCAAACCTTTTTTGCTCATCCGGGTGTAAAAACTTATGCGCTATGGTAACTACTTTGCTGCTTTCAATTTCAATATCAATACCCACCCGCTCTTTTGTACTGACAATTACTCCTGCAAAAGAACCGCAGTGTGAAATAGAAAAATGATATGATTCGTCTTTTAAAAAAGGCTTTCGGGTATCGGCAATTTCAATTAAATGAAGTGGAAAAAGGGGAAACAGGTGCCGTAATAAATAACGGCCGGCAAGGTGCTGTAATCTTTTGTGCGCATGAGTAATCGTTCGCTGCAGCGAAACACTTTGGAGAAAAAAACGTTCGTCTTCTTCTATTTTCCAAATGGCCAACTTTGTATGCCCGCCGATAGATTGCTGATAAAAAATAGGCATGAACGGAAAATCTGAATTATTTTGCCCTCTTTGAATGAAGGTTTAAAGATAAAAACAAAAACACTCATGATTCTTTCTGACAGCCGTATTTTAGAAGAGATAGAAAAAGGCACTATAAAAATAGAACCATACGACCGAATGGATTTGGGCAGCAACAGTTACGACGTGCATTTAGGCAAGCTTTTAGGTACTTACCGCAATCATATTTTAGACGCTAAAAAGCACAACGAAATAGAATTGTTTGAAATACCCGACGACGGATTTATTTTATATCCGCATATCTTTTATTTGGGCGTAACAGCAGAATACACCGAAACACATGCGCACGTTCCGTTCCTCGAAGGCAAGTCGTCCACGGGGCGCCTGGGCATAGATATTCATGCAACTGCCGGTAAAGGCGATGTGGGCTTTTGCGGACATTGGACACTTGAAATTTCGGTAAAGCAGCCTGTTAAAATTTATACAGGTATGCCCATTGGGCAACTCATTTATTTTCCGGTAGACGGAAAGATTGAAGTATCTTATAACCAAAAATTAAATGCAAAATATAGCTTCCAGGGAAGCAAGCCTGTAGAAAGCATGATGTGGAAAAACAAATTTTAAGGCTCCTTTTAAAGAGCTTTTGAGCCCCACTTTTTTTGATAGGCAATAAGCCAGCCCACTACCTGGTTGTAGGTTTTTTTGCCGCTTGGCTGATTGTTAAGTTTTAAAAAACTGTCGTAAAAAGAAGAAATGTAAGGTTCCACGCTGTTGCTTTCGCCCAAAACATAATCTCTGTACGTTTTACGGTCTGCAATTAGTTGCGGATGGGCTGTTTTTAAGAAAAGAAACGCTTCCTTGTTGCTTTCTTCGGCAAGTTCTGCCAATGCGTACGCATACATATCGAAATAAGCAGAATACCGGAATTCGGCATTGCGGGATTCTTTTGCCGTTAAAAAACTCACCAGGTTTGCTTCGTTTTCTTTTGCATATCCAAGCTGGTGTGCTATTTCGTGGCACAGCACAAAAGGTTTAATAAAGGGGGGTACCGATGTTTTTATTTGCGCTTCGGCAGTAAACGGATTGTAATAACCAGTGAATCCAAAGTATGACCCTAGAGGTGTAAGCAACGAAGCTTTTATAGACGGATGGATATAGTCAAAATACGCGTACGTTTTTTTTGCTTCAGCAAACAAAGCAGCTCCTTCTTTAAAAAGAGCTTGATTGTTATCCAACTCTTTTCTTTTTTCTACAGCAACACTATCCCCCAAAACGCACAGCCTTTGCTGCAATACAACACACAAATCCACCAAATCTCGCTTAGAATACGGTTCAACGGTAAGCGATAATTGGGCCGCAATTCCGGTTCGGTTGTAATTTAATCCCCAAAACAGGTTAAAAATAATATATATTAAAAGCACCCTTTTTAAAGCCTTTTTCAGCAAAATAAGCCACCAATGCATGTTTTCTTTTTTTAATGCCGGAAATTTAAAAACAGCAATCAATTTCAACACTACATAAATAACAGCCAAACCATATAAAACATCGCCTACGCTAAACGGAATCCATCCAAAAAGCAGCCGGAGGCTCTTTGAGACCAGCGGGTAAAGTCCGGCGGTGTAGTAACGTTCCACAGCTTCTTCATTCAACGAAAAAAACCTGATGCTAAAAGCAAGTGAGAGTAAAAAAAAGAGCCACTTATCTTTGAGCAAAGGTTTAAACATAATAATACTGGTCTGTTTAGATAAAACGTTTCGCCAAAATAGCCTTTTTTCGATAAAAATCTTTACCTTTGCCACCGCTAAAAACTGGGAGCATGAGCAGCCGCCGTGAATATGAAATAGCTTTTGTTGGATTGAAGCCCGGGGTTCATGAGTTTGATTACAAGGTGGACGACCGGTTTTTTGAGGAATTTGGGGCGCAGGATTTTAGCTTAAGTGAAGGTTTTGTAAAGTTGTTGCTTGAAAAAAACATCGGTTTTTTAATACTTCGTTTCCAGGTAGGTGGTAGGGCACAAGTGGTTTGCGACCGTTGCAGCAACGATCTTCCGCTGGAGCTGTTTGAAGATTTTTCCATTACGGTAAAAATGACTGAAGATCCCGAAGCAGCAAACGAGGAAGAAGAAGATCCGGATGTTTATTACATCTCTCGTGGTGAGAGCCATTTAGATGTAAAAAATTGGATTTATGAATTTGTGAACCTGAGCATACCAATGCAAAAAACCTGTTCTTTCGAAAACATGGATGGGCCATTTTGCAACAGCGAGGCACGCGAGGTTCTAAAAAGCATCAGCGTGTTGCCAGAAGGAGAGAAAACAAATCCTCTTTGGAAAGGTTTGGAAAAGTTTAAAGACTTAGGAAAGAATTAGAACTTGTAAATAGCCGGATTTTAAAAGCCGGTAAAAGATTATAAACTATCATTAAACATCAGAACTCAAATATTTAGTTATGCCAAACCCCAAACGCAGACATTCACAACAAAGAAGCGCAAAGCGCAGAACACATTATAAAGCAGTAGCTTCAACACTTTCTACAGATGCTACCACCGGCGAATTACATGTGCGTCATCGTGCACACGTTAGCGAAGGTAAATTGTATTACAAAGGCCAGGTAGTTGCCGAAAACTCTCCTGTTAAAAAATAACCGACCGCTTTTTACAAGATCCATTTTTCCACACCGTAGGAAAGATGGATTTTTTATTTTAATGCATGAATATTGGCATTGATATGATGGGTGGCGATTTCGCTCCTGCCGAAGCTGTAACCGGTATTCAGCAATACCTGGAGCGGACAGGTTTGGCTCACCTTTTTTTAATTGGAGACGAAATGCAGATTGCTCCGCTCCTGCCACAAAGCCTTTTTTCCTCTGTTACAATAGTGCATGCTCCACTGGTATATAGTGGGCTGCAGCCTCTTGCCAAACGGTTTAAGAAAGGCTTGCAACCATCCATATCCGTTGGCTTCAAGCTGCTCGCTTCCGGCACAATCAATGCGTTTATCAGTGCCGGAGATACCGGCGCCATATTGGTAAGTGCTTTAACTAATTTAACCCCTTTTGAAAGGGTTTTGCGGCCTGCCATTGCCACCATCATTCCAAAAGAAAATGGGACTCGCGGGCTTTTGTTGGATGTAGGATTAAATGCCGATTGCAAGCCCGAATACTTAAATCAATTTGCCGTTTTAGGATCGGCTTACGCCAAAACAATGTTGAACATAAAAGCTCCGCGGGTGGCGCTGCTAAACATTGGCGAAGAAGAGGGTAAAGGCAACCGGCTGACGCAAGCCGCTTACCGTTTGCTGCAGCAAAATGAGAAAATAAATTTTGTTGGAAATATTGAAGGTAGAGATGTTTTTTCATGCAAAGCCGACGTATTGGTTTGTGATGGATTTACCGGAAATATTGTTTTAAAACTTTCTGAAAGCCTGTTTAATATAGCTGTTCAAAAAGGCATTAAAAACCCTTACTTTGATTTGTTTGATTTTCAAGGTCATGGTGGCGTTCCCGTGTTGGGACTATCCAAACCTGTAATTATTGGGCACGGCATTTCTAAACGCGATGCTTTTTTAAATATGATATTGCTGGCCGAAAAAATGATTGAAAAGGACATAGTGCATAAATTAAGTGCCGAACTTCAGAATTAATTAGTCATTAAAAATGGTTCTTCATCAAGTATTTCTATTGTTGCTTTTAATTACTAATGCCTGCTCGGTAAAAGAACATACAGAGCGGTTTACGCACCAATTAGGAGCTACCAACCTGCAGATTGAAAGAACAGTGTACGCCGGTTCATCGCCCCTTTTTATTGTGCATGTGCACGACAATGAAACAACAGCGCAAAAAGCAGCGGAAGCCGTTTTAAAAAATTTCGGCGGCACCTTCTTAACCGTTAAAAATAGCGGCGAAAGACTACTTCATTTCAGCTTAGCTGGCAAAGAATACATTGCCGACCCTAACCGGATATTCACTCAATGCGGAAGAGCCCTAACGTTAAAAAAGTTAAGCCGGTATCACTCATCTGCCGATAGCGGTCTACAGCGTTTTGCTTCTTTCTTTTTAGAAAAAACAGCCAAACAAAAAACAATTGTTGCTGTTCACAATAACTCAAATGATGCCTATTCGATTTTAAGTTATATAGAAGGAGGCGACTTTTTTGCCGATGTAAAAGACATCCATATAAATTGGAAGCAGGATAAAGATGATTTTTTTATTACTACCTGGGATAGCTTATTTAGCCGGTTGAAAGCTCAAGATTTTAATGTGGTGCTACAACAAAACCAAAAGGCTTTCGATGATGGCTCACTAAGTATTTATTATGGGCAAAGAGGCGAAAAATACGTGAATGTAGAAGCAGAACACGGCCATTTGGCGCAGCAAATAAAAATGTTGAAAGCTGTGCATCTTGCATTAGAATAAATCTCGTTTACTTATTTTAAAAGAAAGTTTAAATAATTTTGGTTGTACAAGCCTGCGCCGTTATTTTTGCACTCCTATTTCGAAAAAACGATCTGGTAGCTCAGTTGGTAGAGCAATACACTTTTAATGTATGGGCCCTGGGTTCGAGTCCCAGCCGGATCACAAGGAAACTTAAAAACGCACTGTAAATTTATTATTTATGGTGCGTTTTTTATTTTAAAGAAAAAGCACGATGTAAACCTTCGTTGAGCCCGTTAAATCTAACAACAATATTTTATGAAAATGTAGCCGAAGGCACTGAATAAAAAGCAATAGCAAAAAAATAGAAATTTAAAGAATGTAGCCTAACGATAGGAACGATAACCCGAAACTGGTAGCGACTAGGCTCTTCCAAATAATAGGTTTTGTAAAACCTTTAAAAAAGGGTATCCATTTCTTTCCCTTATGGTTCAACAAACTGCATTTTAGGTTAGGTTTGCGCAAGTAATTACCTTTTATGTCTCATCATTTCAAAAACAAAATAGTAGTTGTTACCGGCGGCACCGAGGGTATTGGAAACGCGCTTGTTCACCTGCTGTTATCAAAAGGTGCAAAAGTGGCTACCTGCGGCCGCAATCACGATAAATTGTATCGCTTGCAATCGCAATATCCATCTTACCCTTTGCACACCGTGGTGGCCGACGTAAGCAACGAAAACGACTGTCGCCATTTTATAGAAACAACCATAAAAGTATTTGGCGGTATCGATGTTTTAATCAACAATGCAGGCATTTCTATGCGCGGTCTTTTAAAAAACACTTCGGTAGATGTGATTAGAAATGTAATGGAAATTAACTTTTTCGGCGCTGTTTATTGCACCCGTTTTGCGCTAAACTCTATTATACAAAACAAGGGAAGTATTGTTGGCGTCTCGTCTATCGCTGGCTATCGCGGGCTGCCCGGAAGAAGCGGTTATTCCGCATCGAAGTTTGCCTTGCAAGGCTGGCTGGAATCCATACGAACAGAGTTAATGGATGATGGCGTGAATGTATTGTGGGTTTGTCCCGGTTTTACTTCTTCAAACATACGCCAAGCAGCACTTACCGAAAAAGGCGAGCAACAAGGCGAAAGCCCCATGGATGAAGGCAAACTAATGAGCGCCGAGGAATGTGCCAATCATATTTTACACGCCGTTGAACGTCGAAAAAGAACTTTGGTGCTTACATTTACCGGAAAGCGCACCGTTTTTATGAATAAGTTTTTTCCAGCCTGGACAGACAAGCTTGTGCATAAGTTTTACCTGAGCGGGGGAAAGCTGGTGAAATAAAGGATTAACGTCCGTCTTAATAACTTTATCTGTTTTGCTGCTCGGCTAATCAAATTTAAAACT
Organism: Chitinophagales bacterium; assembly: GCA_038243445.1. Classification (GTDB taxonomy): domain Bacteria; phylum Bacteroidota; class Bacteroidia; order Chitinophagales; family Chitinophagaceae; genus Flavisolibacter. Next base: position 11,547 of record JBBSRB010000083.1, read on the forward strand.
GAATTTTATATGCGACTTTTACATTAATGCCTTTAGTTACTCTTACTTCCGACATTGGCCAGCAAGATTACCTTGTTGGTGCTGCAAAGGGTCGGCTATTGCGTATTAACCCGGCATTTCAAATTGTTGATATATCCCACAGCCTCTCTCCTTTTAATTACCCGCAGGCGGCTTATGTGTGCCGCAGCGCCATAAAAAATTTTCCGGAGTTTACCTACCACATTGTGTTAATCAATTTGTTCGAATCAAAGCCTGAACAAATGCTGATGGCTTTTCATCGCGATCAATACATACTATGTGCCGACAACGGTTTGCTTGAAATGATTTTGGAAGATAAGCCCGAAATGGTGATTGGTATTTCAATGGATAAATCAGCTATCAAAAACACTTTGTATTGTATTGATGTAGCGGCAAAAGCAATATCGCAATTAACCAATGGCGAGCCGGTGCAAAAAATCGGGGCTCCGGATCCTGAATACATCGAAAAAAATCCATTGAAACCGTTGCTGAGTGAAAACTGGATTGAAGGCCAAATTATTTTTATAGATAATTTTGAGAATGTAATTGTCAACATCACACAAGAACAGTTTGAAGAGCAACGTAAGGGGCGGCGTTTTAAAATTGTGTTTAAACGAGATGAGGTAATAGAACGCATCAGCGGTTCGTATGCCGATGTGCCGCAAGGCGAAAAGCTGGTTTTATTTAACAGTGCGGGGTACATGGAAATTGCCGTGAATAAAGGAAACGCTGCGGGCTTATTTGGTTTGCGCGGCTATACCGAACAAAGCGGATCGGTAAATACAATGACGCAAAACCGCCTTTTTTACCAAACAGTAAAAGTGTTTTTCGATTAAGGCTTTATTGTAGGAGATGGCAGCTTTACTATGGCGGATTTTCATACCTACCGGTTGTTTAAAAAAGTTTGCTGCCAGGCAAATTGTCGTAAGAACCTTCCAAAAAGCAAGGCTAAATCGGTTCGAAAACCTTTCGAAAAGGGTTGTTTATAGCGCCAGTGTAAAAAGCGCAAAGTTTCACTATCTTGTTTTCGCAATTAAGAATTCTATGAAAAAGCTCACGCTTAATTTAGCCATTTTCTTTTGTTTTACCGCTGCTGCTCAAAAAGGGTTGCCCGAAGTTTTCATTCAAACAGCAGGCACAAAAACCAGCATTCGCGGGCTAAGTGTGGTTACCGACGTAGTGGCTTGGGCCAGCGGAAGCAACGGCACTATCGGCAGAACCATTAATGGTGGAAAAACCTGGAAATGGATGAGAGTAAAAGGCTTCGAAACCCGCGACTTTAGGGATATCCAGGCATTTGATGGTGCTACAGCTGTAATTATTGCGGTAGATACACCGGCATATATTTTAAAAACCACCAACGGCGGCGAAAGCTGGAAAGTAGTGTATGAAAATAAAACACCGGGAATGTTTTTAGATGCGCTTGAATTTTGGAACGATCAGGCCGGCATTGTGATTGGCGACCCTGTTGACGGAAAATTTTTCATTGCCCGAACCTTTGACGGCGGCTCTACCTGGAAAGAAATTCCGGGTGCATTTAAACCGGCCGCCGAAAGTGGCGAAGCGCTTTTTGCAGCTTCTGGAACCAACATCTGCGTGCTGGATAAAGATGAAGCGGTGTTTGTCAGCGGCGGTGTTCGCTCGCGTATTTTTATACGCGATTCGGCTTATGCACTTCCGCTTTGGCAAGGCACCGAAACAACGGGCGCCAACTCGGTTGCGGTGCTCGACACAGATACCAGGAAGGGCGGAAATACCATCGTGGTTGTTGGAGGCGATTTTACAAAGCCAGCATCCGACAGCCTTGCCTGCTTTTATTCGACCGACCGGGGAAAAACCTGGAAAGCGCCTAAAGTTCCGCCACATGGATATCGCAGTTGTGTTGCGTTTTTATCAAAAACACACTTAGTTAGCTGCGGCATCAATGGCGTTGATTATTCAGTGGACAAGGGCGAAAAATGGAATTGGATATCGAGGGAAGGTTTTAATGTTTGTGCCATTGCAAAAAAAGGTTCGGCGGTTTACCTTGCGGGAAATGGAGGAAAAATTGCAAAACTTCTTTATCCAAAGTAAGCTTGCTCTCGCTACAACAACTGGCGCCA
>JBBSRB010000084.1:0-13581 GCA_038243445.1 Chitinophagales bacterium
AGGTGTTCCCTTTCGGTTGCATAATTCATAAACTCAAATTGTAAGAAGTTGTAAGGTTTTTCAACCTGGCAGATTATTACATTTTCAGTATCAAAAATTATTTCTGTGTTGCGGGCTTTTATTTGCTTCAGATAACGAACACTTTTATCTGTGAAACTTTCGCCAATGGTAAACGAGCTGTCGCAAAAGTTTATAAGCATCTTACTGCCTTGCAGATCGTTCTTTGTTATTGGCTTTGTGAGGTCTCGTTTCGGGGTATGTGCTAAGGCTAAAATAGAAAGTCCGTACTTATTTTTAAGTGCTTTTAAATGCTTCATTAGCGGCAAAGCATCTTTTGCTTTTTCTGTTTCATTTTTCAGGTAGGTAAGGTTATCAATTATTAAAACCCTTGCACCTGTTTCAATTATTGATCTTTCCAGCGAATGGTTTAGATAATCTTCAAAGCTTTGGTTTTCGGGTATAGAAGCTTCGGGGTTTATTTCAACCCTTATAAAATTATCATTGAACAAATAATGATTTTCAAAATTGATTGAATATCGGTTTTCAAATTGTTTATCTGAAAGCTCAAAATCAAAATATAAAATTGATTGTTTGAGTGCTTCCAATTTAAAGCCTGGTATTTGTTCGCCCCTGCTTATGCTGTTTCCGATTAGAACGGCTAATATTGACTTGCCTAAATTAGTATCTGCAAATAAAATACAAAGTTCACCTTCAAACCAAAATTCAGCAAATAACATTAAGGGGATCAATCGCTTTTTGGCTCCTTCAATCCATCGGTTTGCAGTTTTAACTAAAAATAAACCCTTGCTTTCGGCTGCTTCATTACCCTGCTTAATAAGCGTTTCGGCTTCGCTGTTAATACTGTCAATCAAACTAAAATCAAAACCAATTTCAGATCCGTTTGAAGTGCTATCTATACGGACGGCATTACCCGGCTGCAATTCATTATCTTTACCTTGCTTTAGATTATTGTTGGAGGTAGTGTAGTTCATAGCTCACTACCTCCTTTCTTTTTGGTTTGTAAATAAGCATCTGCTTCGCCTGCCAATTCCGCAACCGTTTTTCTTCGCCCGGTTTTTAGCCAAACATCAATTTCAGATTTTAGAAAAAAGAGTTTTTTTGATTTTTTATGAAAGGGAATAATTGAGCTATGCACCCAGCCGTAAACAGTAGGTTTTGCCGGTTTTTCGGGTAGGTAATTGCATAATTCGCTAAGATCAAACCATTGATCGGTTGGTTGGTGGGGTTCATTTTCTTTATGTACTGATAGAATTTTCCTTAATGAATTTTCTATAAGGGTTTCCAGTTCGGGAGGTGTAATTTGAGTAATTGTAACCGCTTGCATTGTACTTCGTGTTTTGTTGAACACAAAGTTTTATTGGTAAGTAGGGCAAGTATATTTCTGTGTACGTACAATTAAGCGTACAAATTTTGTTTTGGTGGTTCTTTTCTATTCAGATAATCAGTTATTCTTTTACTCACTTCGCTTTCTAAAAAGGGTAAAAGCAATTCAGCAAGTTTTTTCTTATTTTCCTTTGTGTGGCAGCCGTTAAAATTCTGCCTTACTCTATCAGTATAAGTAAGTTTGTAATGGTTGCAAACTCGCATACAATAGCTTTCAACACTTTCACTTTCCGCTTTTTCAATCAGTTCGGCATCATTAACTAAGCTGCAAAACAATGCTACCACAGGGGCTTTAGGTTGCTCTTTTTTCGTTTCTGTTTGTTGAGCCGGTAAGGCTTTCACATTGCCTTCTTTTAAGTAATTATCAAAATACATTTTCAGGCGGCTGTATTTATCTTCTAAACCACTTTCTTTATTTCTGTCAAAAAAATGCTCTAAAACAATATCAGCGTTTTCTTTGTCATTCAATAATGCTGTAAAAACTCCGTCTTTTAATTTTTGATCTTCCAAGCCTTCCATTAATCTCAAAATAGTTTTTGATACATTTTTTGCCTCTGTATCAAAATCAATATTATCATGGGTAATCAATACCTTTTTAAATAGTTCTATTACTTTTCCTATCTCCTGTAATGTTTTTACGGTGTTGGTTGCCTCTAAATCAAAACAGTAATATTTAGCATCTAATGTTTTTTTTGAAACACCAAACTCATTACGGAGTAAGTCAAAATGGAATTCAAATGGTGGTGTTTGCACCCAGCTTGCCGCTACCGGAATGTTGCTGTTATTAGAAACTGAAGTAGGTATTTTTCTGGCTGCTTCTATAAGTCTATCATTCCATTGCCTATCAGTATAATGATCGAGCAAGTAAAGATCAAAGCAATGCTTTTGTTTAGTTTGGGTAAACTCTTTAAATAGGGCTTTCCTTAATTCCTTATTGCAGGCTATAATCTCTTTAAACGGAAAATCAGCTTTACGATATTGTCGAATAAAATCTTTTTGGTTTTTCATTTGTCCTTTATGCTTAAATAGTACTTGCTGTTTGCTTAAATGCCGTCAATGCTTTTACCGTTTCCTTTTTGCTGTCATCTTCAAACCCTGCTAAATAGTTCTGTGTGGTTCTTACGTTGCTGTGGCCCAGGGCTTCACTTATAAATTCTGTACTGGCTCCACTTCTTTGTAGTATGGTGGCAAAGCTGTGGCGAGCCGAGTACGTGGTACAGGTTGCTTCAATGCCTAATATAGCGGCAATAGCTTTCATGTGATCGTTAACAACGCCGGTAAGCTGTTGTATTAACTGCCTTTCTCTTACGGCTGTAATGCCTTTTGTAAGCACCGGGAATATGTAAGTGCTTCCATCTATACGCTTATTGCCCCACTTCTTAATAATATCCTTCGCATCGTCAACCAATGCAACCCGTATTGCTTCAACCTTTCTTTTTGTCCGGCTTGTTTTGGCCCGCTCAAATTCCAGCACTTCGCCTTTAATGTTTTCGTATTTAAGCAGGCACATATCTTTTACATTAATGCCATTGCATAAGTACATGAATAGCCAATAATCTTTAGCCATATCTGCGGTGGTTCCCGCAATAGGCTGGTAATAATATATCGCTGCAATATCTTTCAGACTAAGTGCCTTTTTAGTGTTGTTGCCTGTTGGTATCTCATATCGTTTTTTACCAAATGGATAAAATTCCTTTGATAACATTGTTTCATCTATGGCAATATTAAACAGGGTGCGAAGTGATCGCAAATAAATACTGACTGTGGTTATGCTGTTTCCATTGTTCAGCATCCATTTTTCATATTTTTTTAAAAAGTCGGGGGTAACATCTGCGAACCTTGCATCGGCGCTAAACTTGTTTAGGCTGCTTTGCGCACATTCATAAGAAACAGCGGTGCCTATCCTGTCGTTATCTCTTAACTCTTTGGCATAGTCGGCAAAGGCAAGGTTAATGGTATCTTTTGCGCCTCTATTAGTCAGGTAATGTTTTTCAAATGCTTTCCAGGTGAAAAAGGGTAACTTATTAATTGCTTCAGTAGCTTTATTTTCATAAGCCTGAATACTGGCTTTCATATTCCGTTCAGGCAAGGTTAATTTTTTGCCGTACATAGTCCGTAAAAAATCTATTTCTGTGAGGTTAAATGGTACAGAATAGTAAATCTGTTTTCGCTCAAAAGTGATCCGCAATTTTACAGGAAAGGTGTTATCGTGCTTTAATCTGCGTTTGTCAATAATTAATGCAGTAGTAGGTTTTAAAGTCATTTGCATACAATTTGCATACAAAGCTAATAAATAAACAACTAATAACCATAAGCAAAACAGTATATTTGTTCTTTGAAACGCAATACTGTAAATGGTTTAAGTATGTTTTTGTTTATTGATGCAATTTGGTTAATAATGAGTAAAAATATGACTCATAATCAGAGGGTCGCTGGTTCGATCCCAGCAGGATCCACTTCTTGCTACAAAGGCTTTCAAAAACTTGAAAGCTTTTGTGGTTTTGTACCCTTTTTGATAACTTTCTTTATCTGCAAAATTCAGTTGCCATTTTCTTCAAAAGGCAGCACCTTCAGGCCATTAACAAAGGAGGTAATCCGGGGATTTCAATAGGTTGATGTGGGTTATCAATAGTTCTACAGTCTTTAGATATGGTGAGTTTAGTTTACTAATAATAGCTGCTCTGTGGGAGACTTTTTTAAAGGTTTCTGTTTGTGCGGGCCACGCCTACTTTGTGCCCGATTTAATTTTGAAACAAGCACAAAACCCCACCAGGCTAATTTGCCGGTAATTTTTTTGAAAGCGTTGCTACTGTTGCACAAGTATAAAATGGGAGCGCGGCAGAAGCGCTTTTTTAGGCTAATAAGCCGGCAATATCAATTTGCTCCAGGTAAGCGTCAAGACGTTCTTCGGCGGTGAAAGAGGTTACAGAAAGCAGCACATTAAAGTGCGTGTGGTACACCACTTCTACATAAAAATCATTTAACCGGTAAAGCCACAGAGAGTGAAAACCCTCTGTACGCTTTGCAAGCAAAACGCCTTTCTTCCAGGCCGTATCGGCGCGGTCAAGTTCTTTTAATGTGGTAAAATCGTGGTATCTCATAAAAACTCTTTGATAATAGACTTCAAATTTCTTAAGAGTTTATCGTGTATGCATCTTTTTTAGACAGACCGATGTATTAAGCAGACGAACAGCGGTTTTAAATAGTTGCGGTGGTAAAAAACCAGTATCAGACCGTTTCTTCAACACCAATGAAAATGCCCCGCCGCAAACAGCAAAGCCACAAAAAAAGCACCAAAGTATGAAAAACCTTTAAAAAAGGAATACCAGTGGTGCTTATAATAAAGCTGTAATGCAGCGCTGGCGCGGATTAGGGCTATTCGTTTACTAACGGTAAAATAAAATTGTTAAGCGTGCTGCTTTGGGGGTACAAATGAGCATCCATCCTGTGAAGCAGGTAATCGGTGTGCAAGGGTTTTGACAGCATTTCGTCGGCGCCAAACAAAGCTGCCCGGCCGGCATTGTAATCGTACCCCGACATCATCATTACTTTTACGTTGTGGTGGTCATCGGTTTTTTTCAACTTCCAGCAAAGGCGGCGGCCGTCCTGGCCATTTACATTAATATCAAGCAGCACAAGGTGCGGCGTAAAACTTTCTATGATTTCTTCTGCCTGCGGCAGGCTTGCAGCAGTTTCTATGTCGTAGCCTTCTTTTAGCAGCCGGCGTTCCAGCAGCATTAACAAGTCCACATCATCGTCTATTATTAAAACACGTTTTTGCAGTCCTTTTGTAGTGGTAAGCATACACTTTCAATAAATGGTTAATCAATCGGATTAGCAAAGCGCCACCATTTGCAACACAAACAGATGGGGAACTTTATTGAGTTAACACAGGGGAACCGGATTAAGGTTACACGTTCTATTGTAGTTTTCGAAGGACGAATGAGGGTGGTTAGGATGGTATTTTACACGAGGCGAAAAAAAGAAGTTGACTGATATTGGATTTGGTTTTTTATTTGGAAATTGGATTTATTAACTTACTGAACACTGGTTTTGGATATTGGATAGATTGATGCTGTATCAATCAACTTCTATCACAAAACTATTTGTACTTGGCACCGTAAACAAGAGCGCTTTTGACCATTTATAGCTTTGCAGTATTTACCATAGCCCAATGAGTGCAATGGGAAAACTACGAAACAAAAGGTGTAGCTTTTACTTGCCCTACTTACTCCCCTCCTGTAACAAACAAAAGCCCGCTGCGGGCAGTTGCCACATTGCGTAACTTTTAAAAGCCAGGTGATTTTTTTCATACTACCCGTTTTTAAACAGATTAAATGGGTTTTGAATGGGTTGTTTCAGTAGTAATTGCCCTTGTTTTTATTAGAAAAGCAGTGCGGCACAAAAGATTATTTTCGCCGAAATTTTAAAATAAGATGGACTCTAAAGAACTGGCTTATTTGATAGATGCCTGCCGCCGCGGCGATGAAGAAGAAGTAAGGCAATTTTGCTACCTGTTTCCAAAGTTGATACATGAAAAAGATGTAAAAGGCTTTACGCCACTGATTATTGCCGTGTATAACAACCAGGAAAAAACGGCGGAGTTGCTACTGCAAAATGGTGCCGATGTAAATGCGCAGGACAGGGCCGGAAATACGGCGCTTATGGGCGCCAGCTTTAAAGGTTATGCTTCTGTAGCAGCTACTTTGTTGCAAAAAGGGGCTGATGTAAACCTTCGTAATTACCAGGGTGCGCCAGCACTTACTTTCGCGGCTACCTTTGGCCAATTATCCATTGCAAAAATGTTGTTAGAAAAGGGTGCCGAAACACAATTTCAAGATGTAAGAGGAAAAAGTTCACTGGACCATGCCATAATGCAGGAAAACGAAGAAATGATTGCTTTGCTGCAACAATACAGCAGCCCAACAAATTAAGCTATTTTACCGGGGCAGCACAGGCCCGTAGTGTAGATTAGAATTGCCTCCGCGAATGTGCGGGTATAACACATCGTGAGCTGTTTCATAACCATGATCGGAAATCTCAGTAAGCATATTGCCGCACTTCTTTTTTTCCCGTCCCTTATAAACAACGGCTGCCACAACTGTCAGCGCAGCAATACCCAATAATATTTTTGTGTATCCTCTCATGCAAAATCTTTTAAACAATATTAAAATAGCAAAGGGCATACCATGCACCCGAGGGAGGTAATATTGTCATAAAAAGTTGTCTTCCCTGCAAATCTGGATATAACCTTCGACGCACTTTTTAAATGCTATAAACATCCAAACGCCTTAATAAAAAAGGTTCCGAAAAAGAGCGCCCAACATAATATCGTTGATAAGATAAATACCTGTGGCATTATCTTTCCTGCAAAATGGAATTATGCCCAACAACGAGCCACCACCACTTATTTATACAATTGGGCACTCTACCCGCACGCTGGAGGAGTTTGTTCATTTGCTGCACACCTTTGACATTGAACTGCTTGCCGACATTCGCCACTTTCCAGGATCGCGCAGGTACCCTTATTTTAATAAAGAAGCGCTCGAACTTTCGTTGCCTCAAAACAATATAAAATATGTGCATTTTGTAGATTTGGGAGGGCGCCGAAAAACAAACCCTGATTCGATAAACACCGCATGGAGGTTAAAGGCGTTTAGAGGTTATGCCGATTATATGGAAACCGATGCGTTTAAAAACGCAGCAATTCAATTGGCAGAAAGAGCATTAAAACAACGTACCGCTTATATGTGCTCAGAGGCGGTTTGGTGGAGTTGCCACCGGTCGATGGTATCGGATTATTTTAAAATGAATGGCTGGAAGGTGTTGCATATTATGGATGGCTCCACTGCAAAAGAACATCCGTACACAAAACCAGCCCGAATAGTAAACGGAGAGTTAGTGTACAGCAATCCGCCTATAATGTAAAAAATTTTTCAGTAAAAAGGCATAAAAAAGGGTCTCTGCTATTAAGCAGAGACCAAATAATTTTTAGGGGCTTTTTTATAAAGATGCACCTCTGCCTCTGCCCATAATTAAACTAATTACAAACAGAATTAAGAAGATTACAAACAATACTTTAGCAATACCGGCAGCGCCTGCTGCAATACCGCCAAAGCCAAAGATGGCTGCTACAATAGCTACTACTAAGAATATAATTGTCCAACGTAACATAGCTTTAAGTTTTAAAATGAATTAATAATACTTTGAGAAAGACAGAATTCGTGCCATGGGGATTTAATAGCCAATTAAAAGCTAAAAAGAAAAGCTGCCGCAGGCTATTTCCCTGAAATGGGGAATGTTTGTAACGCTCTGCTGAGCTTGCTTGAGGTCTATCTTTCGGTCTTAACAAGTGCACGCTTATTTTAACACCTGCAAAAGGCGTTTTAAATCCGTTATTTCGGCCGGTGTCAGTACCTCGTTGTTATCATATTTTAATTTCAAAAATAAAATTCGTTTGTGCTGCGGGTGCTTTTCTAAAATGGCAGAAATCATTTGTCCACAGCTTTCATCTTTTATATAAAGAGGTGTGTTTTCTGGTACTTCTGATTTGTACCTCGTTGCCATTTTCTTAATTAATGCTTCAAGGGTAGCCAGTTTTCCTGGTGCAAAGCTTTCAATGCTTGATGCTTTGCCCCACAAACCTTGTAATTGTTTTTTACTCAAGCTGCCGCGTTGCAGGTATTGCTTATACAAGCTGATAACAAAAGCAGAAACCGGGTAGGCCAAAATGCAGGCTTCCAGCGCTTCGTTTACAATATCTATTTCCGGCTTTTTCTTGTCCATGGTGCAAAAGCAACGAAGGTAACAAACGCGGTGGCAGTCCGCAACGAAAATCAAAAAAGCAACCCGTAAAATTACATTGCCGAGACGCAGAATTGTTTTTTGCCAAATAGATGAATGCTAAAAGCTGCCTTCCATATTTTTGCAACCAATAGTTTTTTAGTAAATAGCGTATATTTATTTTTAATGTAGATGAGCCATAAATGCGTTTCTTTCATTTTAATAAAGAAAGATTGCCGGCAATTTTAAAACTCCCTGATCAATGCAAAACTTCCCAATCTCTTACAACCTTAAAGATGGAACCCATGTGCTTGTAAACCGGCTTGAATCGCAGGTGTATGAATTTCATTTAACTAGGCTAAACAGTGAGAAATATAATTTTACATTTACTTATGCCGGCAGCGGCAGCGGAGAAGTAAACGATTCGTACGAGTTGCGTTTTGATCCCTTTGAGGAGGAGGCGATCCAATTGTTTATGAAGAAGGTATCGCCGGCAGAATAAGCCTTATTTAATAATTTTAAGTGTTTCCGGGGTTCACACCGGAAACAACTTTGCTTTTCTTGAATAGTAAAAAAGTTTGGTATTAAGAAGCTACTTTCTTTTTTACATTGATAGCGCTTGGGCCTTTCGGTCCCATTTCCACTTCGAAAGTTACTTTATCGTTTTCGCCAATTCGTTCAGTTAATTGGTTTACATGAATAAACACGCTTTCCTGTGTTTGCAGGTCTTTAATAAAGCCAAAGCCTTTTGCATCGTTAAAAAAAGTAACCACGCCGCTGCGTATGGCTTCTTCTTCGCTGGCTTCGTACTTAGGAACGCCTATCTGAATGTCTTCGGCATTTACTATTTTCTTTTTCCGAGGGTCGGGCGGCATAGCCGAAATATTTCCGTTCTCGTCAATATACGCCATCATTTCATCCAAACTTTTGCCTTTTTTTACATTGGCTTTACGCTCTTCCATTTTTTCGGCTTTCTCCTGCCGTTCTTTTAATTTCTTCTTTTCTTTTTCCTTTTTATTAAAGGTTTCCTGAGATCGCCCCATAGTTAACAAACTTATTATTGAAGTGTGAAGGTCGGCTTTTTATTGCGGAATTGCGTCATTTGATTGAATACATAACAAAGGTTTAAAATTTAAGCGCTCTGTTTTATTTGTCTTTAGGAGGAAGAGTGCAAAGCAGCCAAAAAATCCTTTACTTTAATTTTTGCCCGCCCCGGAGTTACCCTTTTTGAAGGGTTTTTGCCCTTGTCCACAGATTTATAATATGTTTTTTTGCCTTTAACACAAACTTACCTAAGCTCCCTTAATCTATTTGTTGTGCTCCCTTTCTCACCTTCCGAAACGGGTAAAAAAGCCCCGTTTCTCCTATATATATGAAAAAAAAATTTTTACTTTTATCCGCTGCTTTTATGTCTGTAGCTGCTATGGCTCAAGCACCTTCATTTGGTATTAAAGCGGGAATTTCGTCTGCCACTATGAAGGGAGACGCAGTTAACAGCCTTCAAAATATTGTTGATTTTAGCAACGGAATAGTTACCACCGGAAGTCACACAGGGCTTTATGCCGGCTTCACTTCTAATATACCTTTGGGAGGAATTTTTTCGGTGGAACCGGGCCTGTATTATGCTCAAAAAGGGTTTAGCCTTAACGGCGATTTGACCTTGAAAGGAGCCGAGTTTATTGGTGCCAATGCAAAAGCGCAATTAACGTCTCATTATATAGATTTGCCGGTGGTTTTAAAAGCAAATCTTAGTGGTTTTGAGGTGTTTGCCGGTCCACAGGTTTCATATCTGGCGCAAGCCGATTTTAAGACAACTGCCGGCGCATTGGGTATTAATTTATTCAATCGTAAAATAAGCGCCACCGAACAATTAAACCGTTGGGATGCCGGACTTACTGCTGGTGTTGGATACGCATTTTCTAATGGCTTTTCTGTTTCCGCCGCATACGATCATGGCATGATGAAAGCCGATGCAAATAAAAATGTTGATACCTACAACCGGTCTTTTAAAGTTGGTGTAGGCTTTAGCTTCTAAATCTTTTTTGGTTATTACCTGCAGCCGCCAAAAATGGGGCGGCTTTTTTTTACTCTGTGGTTGTTACAACCGTGTTTACAATCAAAGTGGGGAGTCTTTTCCTTAAACAAAAGATTTATTGCTCAGTTTAGCCATAAAAACGGGCGCTAAAAAAGGCATAAGAATTGATTTAATAAAAAGGCAGGTGAGTTCCAATTATCTGCTTTCTAAAAAATCCACTATTCATTTGAAGCGTTTTTAATCACTACTACAACCCTTTACAATGAATTCATTTTTAGACCTAATTTCTTCGCTGCTGGCACTTACTTTTCGGGTCATTACATCGCCGCTTCTGCTGCTTTTATATTGCATTGGTGGAGTAGTAATGACAACGGTTTTTCTTCAAAAATGGATAAGCCATCTTTCTTTTAAGCCTATTTCTTTCCGCAGGCTGGAGCTTTCATTTCCCTTTAAAAAACATTTTCAATTATCACAACATTAAAGGGTTTCATACCCTTTTTTTGGCTCGCCTCTTAAAGGTGGCTACCGCAGTATTTACAATAGCGGGCGTCTCTTTCGTGTCCTTCTCTTCCACACTGTGGGCAGGCTTCGTGCTTTTCGCGTTTGTTACGTAGCGCATGCGCCATTTCGTTTGTAATAATGCCAGTGGGCACCGCTATTATGCCATAACCCATAAGCATAATAATGCTTGCCATAAATTTTCCAAGTGGCGTAACGGGCGAAATATCGCCATAACCAACAGTGGTAATGGTAACAATGGCCCAATAAATACTTTCGGGTATAGATGCAAAGCCGCCTTCGCGGTTTTCTATTAAATACATTACCGAGCCGAGGATAATAACAAGCGTAACTACAATCAACATAAAAATAGAAATCTTATGCAGGCTTCCGCGGATGGCGCCGCTTAAAAAATGCATTTCGGAAAGAAAATGAGTGAGCTTAAAAATGCGAAAGATACGTATCAACCGCAGGGCCCGTAGAACCAGCAAAGTTTGCGCACCTGCAAATATAATACTTAGAAAACCTGGTAAAATAGCCAGCAAATCTATAATACCTAAAAAGCTAAATACATAAAGCAAAGGCTTTTTAATGCAAATAAGTCGCAGTATATATTCAATTGTAAAAAGAATGGTGAAAGCCCATTCTAAAGCATAAAAAATATCGCCATATCGTTTGTGCCAGCTTTCTACACTATCAAGCATAACTATACCAATAGAGGCCACAATCAACGCAAGCAGAGCCACATCAAACAACTTGCCCGCCGGCGTGTTTGCTTCATAAATTACGTTGTGTAATTTATGTTGCCATGTAGTATTACCTGTTTGTGCTTCGGGCATAAAATGAAGTTGGTATTTAAAGATAAGCAGCCGCCGTAAATTGAATGTAATAATTGACTGATAAAAAGGCCCGAGTTTCTAAAACCTATGAAAAAGGGTATCATGGGGCAAAATACCGGCTTTAATATGGGGCGATAAATACTGTTACTAAATGGTTTTACAGAGCAGCTTGCCTATTTTTACTGCATACCAAAAACCTTTAGAAAAGGGGTACTAAAAGTGTTTATCAAAAAAATTTTAAACCCCTTTTTATGTTCTTTTAAAACTTAAAAATAGGCACAAAACTCTTTACTGCATCCGTTTCATTTGGCGGTTTGCTGCCCGAGAGGCAGCAGTGCCAAAGTTGCGCAAATTATAAGTAAACGTCAGCATGAAGTACTGTGTAAGCACTTCGTTTTGCAGGTCTTCAATATAGTTTTCAGTAACGTTTCGGGTAATGCTTTGGTTTTGTTTCAACAGATCAAAAGCACTTAGCTTAAGTTCGCCTTTACGGTTTTTTAATAATTTTTTACCAATGCCTGCGTTCCATAAAAAATAGGCCTGATTAAAGCCTTTTGTCAACCCGCTGTATAATTGATTGGCTATATCATTTTGTAAAAACCAACCGGTTTTAGTAAGCAGGTTCATTTGCAAACCGGCGTTGTGCGAAAAGTAATGCTGATTGTTTATGGCTTCAATAGAACTTTTTACCTGGTTAAAGTTGGCTGAATAAGAAAGATTAAAATCTACATATTCGCTGATGTTGCTGGAAAGAACTGAGCCTAAGGTGTAGGTGTAATTTTTTGTTTGATTTGTTACATTATTAATTAAGCCTGGTAATTTATTAACGCTGAACCCGGCATTTACATTAAAGTTCGATTTGATGAATTTAAGCGGCACTGCAAAGGTTACAAACGACCGAAGGCTTGCAAAACCATCTAGGTTTACGGGCATCGTTACCTGTTCGCCACGCCGCAGTTTAATGCCCGGGCTGCTTGCCGAGTCGAACGTAGCATTTGAAATGTAATTATTGGCCGCTTGTAAAAACAGGTTGCCCATTAATAAAATGCCTTTTGCTGTATTGGTAAAAGTGTAGCGGGTGCTAAGCGTATTGTTATACTGTTGTTCCAGATTTGGATTACCCGTTGTGTAAAACGGCGCATTGGTAATATCTAGTACATTTTGCAATTGCGTTACTGATGGTTGCGATACATTGGCGCGGTACATAATACGCAAATTGCTTTTTGGCGAAAGCTTATAGCGCAACATAGCGTTGGGTAAAAAATTGCTGAATGTTTTATCAACCGTAAGCGTTCGCGGAAAAGTTTGATCGGAATTTAAAGCCGTGTGCTGGTAGTTTACGCCAAACGAAAGTTGTTTATCGCGGTTACCCATGCGGTACGAAAGTCCGGCGTTGTGCGCTATTGTTTTGTTTTCAAACTGGTTTGATAAACTGTCTAAAAAGACAGAATATTTATTATCCGCGGGGTTCATTCCAAAGGTTTCCTGGTCGGATGTATTTTTAGAATAAGATGGGTTGTAACTGAACTGCAATTGCGCCTTTTCGCCAAGCGGCTCGGTATAATTAAAGTTTGATGATAGCCGCAAACCATCGTTAAACTGGTCGGTGTATCGTTCCGATGCGCTGTCTTCAAAATTGGCTCCAATGTATTCGCGATCCAGTGTGCTTACAAACGACTCGCCATCGCGCTTGTTATATCCCGTATTTAAGTTTACCGAAAAAGTGCGTCCGCGTTTTAAAAATTGACGGCGGTACAATAGCGAGCTATTCAGGTTGTTTCCGTTCCGGTTATTTTGGCTGATGTTGCTCAATTCTTTTACCAGGCTTCCTCCATCGTTAAATTGCGAGGTTGTTCTGTCGCGGTTCGATTGATTATCCTGAAAAGATAAACCGGGCGAAAAAATCAGTTGGTTAAAACTATCTATTTTATATTCCATTCGAAGGTTAACCCGATGGTTATTGTTGCGGCTGTTGGCAAGAGTTCGCTGCGTATTATCCAGCAGGGTTTTAGAAAAATAATC
>JBBSRB010000085.1:0-13480 GCA_038243445.1 Chitinophagales bacterium
AAAACCAAACAGGTTAAGCAGAAAGTATTTCCAGAAGGTTTTTGCGCGGCTTTGTCCATAAAAACGGCGCATGCCTTTATACAAATAAAGTGCACCAGCAACAACCAGAAAGAAAGCAAGCCAGTCAAAAACAGCCCAACTGCTCCACTTTTCCAGCCGCCCTATCCAAAGTAACAAAAGGAAAAGAATAAAACTAAAAATGTAATAATAAAGGGTAAATACCAGGTGATCGCTGTAAAAAAAAACTTTTCGGCGGATGTATAGCAATTTTAAAATAAGTGCGAAAAATGGCAGCGATACAAACATGACGTAAGGCAACCTATGAAGAAAGATATCCAGCAAATTTCTAAAGCCTTCCGCCGGGTCATCGCCATATTTTTTTTCAAACTCGCGCGTGCGTTCGCTCACCTTTTTTTCAAACCAGCTGCTGTTGGCAGAGCCTGATTCAGAGCTGAATATCGATGAATCGTGAACGGCAAGTACGCGATAAAAATCTTTCTTATAATAAATCACAGAATCGTTGCTTTTTGTACGTGGCTTTGTAAGCGATATTTTGTTATTTGAATCGAGCAAAAGATCAAGTACGCGAAGCTGAAAACTATCGGCAGCGCCACTTTTTATCTGTGCATTTAAGTCCATAGCCACCTCGGCGCGTTGGGCTTTGGTTAAAACCATTCCAAGATCAACGCTGCCAAAATCAAGTTTATTAAGTGTAAAAAATATAAGAAAGAAAACTGCCGATGTAAATAAGTACATCCGAACCGGATCGAGAAACTGTACACGGCGGCCCTTTACAAACTCCAACGGCACTAAGCCAGGTTTAAAAATCAACTGCCGCAACGTTTCAAAAAACTTGCCATCAAAATGAAATAAATCAAATATAAAATGTTGCACAAATGCCGCTGCACTTTGCTTTGGAACTATATTTTCCTGCCCGCAAGTCTGGCAAAACCTTCCGGCTACTATTGTTCCGCAATTGAGGCAGTCTTTGTCCGAACGTTCTGGTTGGTGCGACACGCAAAAATTTTCTTAAAAATAGTTACAAAACATGTTACAGCACCAAATACCGCACTCTTCTACAGCGGTAAGCGTTACATTTGAAAGCTTAATAATACCTACATGAAACTGTTTCTCCCACTCTTTTTTTTACTTTGCTTTTCATCTGCCGGCGCACAATATTTTTATAAAGATATCATCGGGACCAAAGAAACCTCGGACCTTATTAAACGCTATCTAGATAATAAAGTATCTGGTGTTCAGCTAAGTAGCTACGATGCCAACAATACAAAAATTGACAAATTTTTTGTAGCCCAGAGTGTAACGCCGCAGACTGTAAAAACAACTACCCGTTCGGGCGATGAAAGCGGCTCTGTTTTAACAGCCTACATAAACAACAATCGGCAAGTAGTAAGAACCGTGGACAGCAGCGAGGCACTTATCAGCATCACCACATTTTCTTATAATCCATCGGGAAACATCGTTTCCATTGTAAGCACTTCGGCTGATTCTTCGAAAACATTTGTACAAACAGAAGCGCATATTTGGGAATATAACGGAGATAAAATAGAGCGCATGCTGCGCATAAAAAATGGTGTGGATACTTCGATTGTGACTTTTGAAGTAGATGAGGCCGGAAATGTATCGGAAGAAAAAACACTTCAAAAAGGGGTAACATCGGGCACTGTTTTTTATTTCTATAATGCTCAAAACCAGCTTACAGATATTGTTCGGTACAACGAAAAAGTAAAACGCCTGTTGCCTGAATATATGTTTGAATATTCACCTGCCGGACAGGTTATTCAAAAAATTACGGTGCCTGCCAACAACTCCAACTACCTAATTTGGCGCTATCAATACGATGGTGCAGGACTGAAAATTAAAGAAGCCATTTACACCCGCGAAAAAGAGCTGACAGGAAAAATTGAATATACTTATCAAAAAGGGTAGCAACTTTTTGTTTAATTGTTTATACAATCTTGCTGATAAATTAAGGTTTTTTTAAAAGATTCTTTTGTAAAGCAAAATAGTATCGTGGTTATAAAAACGGATAAAATAATGGCTTACTTTTTATACTGTTAACAGGAGTAAAACAAACAAAAATGAGCAAGTATTTTATCCCTCTTTTCTTAAAAATATCTATTTAGTTTTTGCAAATACATTAGCGCCGCCAGATTGTATTAAGAAAGCCGCAACGCATCATCATATGGACAAAGATCAAAAAAGGGCTGACTGGTTTGAGCGAATAGCAAAGGGCAGAATAACAGCAGAAGTAATAAAACCATTAAAAAACCCCTGCTTTTATATGAAGCAGGGGTTTTTTATTAATGTGCCCCGGATCGGACTTGAACCGATACGACCGTTGCGGGTCACAGGATTTTAAGTCCTGCGTGTCTACCAATTTCACCACCAGGGCTTCAAAAAAAATCCATCCTGCTTTTCAGCAAGATGGACCAACTGAGCGGAAGACCGGGCTCGAACCGGCCACCCCGACCTTGGCAAGGTCGTGCTCTACCAAATGAGCTACTTCCGCATCTAAAAGAACTAAGGGGTGCAAAAATAAGTGTTCTCCTAATTGCACCAAAAAAAACTTAAAAGTTATTTGTATTTTGGTTCATATTGAGTGCTTTCGGGCACCGTTGTGTTTAACCTTTCATAACGTTGGGTATAAAGCCGGTAGCAGCCACCAAACGTAAAAGCCAGCATGCAAAAAACAGATAAATAAAATAAAAAGGCAGATGAAGAAACCCAACTATGAGTAAAATCTTTGTCGTGCACTTTTTCTAATTCCTCCTGATATTCTTCCTGACGATAATCCATACATCAATTTTGTAGTGCAAAAATAATGGTTGGTGTTACAATATCAGCAAAGCTCAAAAATTAGTTTTTTACAATGCCCGAAAAGGTGTCTTTCTCCTTTACGAAATGCTGCCAGGCAATGTTTCCATTGTACACGCCATTCAATTTTTCGAGTTTTACTTTTTTGGTTCGATGGGTGTTTGTCTTCCGTTTCACTACCCACATTGCAAAAGCCCAGTGCCCTTTTAAGATTGATCTTAAGTATCCGCCATCACCACTTAATAGACCTTTAAGTCCGCTCAGCCAATCCAGCATGATACGAAAAGGAACCTTCCACCATTTTTGACTACCTGGAAGGTTTTTCCATAACATAATTTGATTGTTTCTAAAGTTTAAAAATGTTTTGCGCGAATGCCCTTTTGGTAGTGTTCCGCCGCCTACGTGGTACACTACCGATTGTGGACAGCAAAAAATATGATAACCTGCTCCTTGCATGCGCCAGCATAAATCTATTTCTTCCTGGTGCGCAAAAAAGTAAGCGTCAAAGCCGCCAAATTTTTCAAACACAGAACTTCGCACCAAAAAAGCGGCACCACTAGCCCAAAAAACTTCCTCTACGTTGTTGTATTGCCCCTTATCTTGCTCACATACATCAAACACCCTACCCCTCGAAAAGGGATATCCAAAACTATCTATCCAACCGCCGCAAGCACCGGCATACTCAAACAATTGCTTGTTGTTGTAAGATAAAATTTTTGGCTGACAGGCAGCGAAACTACTATTTTGCTCCAGCAGTTCCACCATCGGCTGCAGCCAGCCAGGGGTTACTTCCACATCGGAATTCAACAGTAAAAAATATTCGGCTTCTACCCTTTTTAATGCCTTATTATACCCGTTTGCAAAACCATAGTTTTTGTTTAGATGAATTATTTCAACAAGCGGAAATTGCTGCTGTAAAAACGAAACAGAATCATCGGTAGACGCATTATCAGCCACAATTACCCGGCAATTACCATAGGTGGTGCTAAGCACCGAAGGCAGAAATTGTTGCAGGTAATGTTTTCCATTCCAATTTAAAATAACAACAGCAACAGACGGTAATTGAAACAACGTAGGGTTTATTTGTTCAAAAATAAGAGAACCACTGTTATACTCCTTATTTTAGGGGCATGTTTCGGCAATTTTTGAACTGGCGTACGTTGCTTGCGTTGGTAGCCATTATTATTGTAAGCGCCACCATTTGGTATTCGTCATACCTAGCTGCCAAAATAGAACGTGAAGAGCGGCAAAAGGTAGAGCAATGGATAGAAGCAAGCAACCTGCTGCTTAACCCACAAACCACTGGCGACACGCGCCTTCATCTAAAAATCATTCAGGATAACGACGACATACCCATTATTGCTACGTATCAAAACGATAAAATTTTTGTTTATATAAATATTGATACGGCGCGTGCTGAAAAAGAAGATTCGATTTACCTGAAAGAGAAGTTGCAGCAATTTAAAGCGCAAAATCAGTTTATTACTTATTACGATCCGCTTGATTCCACCAAGCTAAATAAATATTATTACGGGCACAGCCGTTTGTTGCGCGAAGTGCAATATTACCCAATTGTGCAGTTGGTGATTGTAGGGTTATTTATTTTGATAACGGTATTGGCGCTCAACAGCAGCTATCGTTCCACTCAAAACGGAGTTTGGGCGGGTATGGCCAAAGAAACGGCGCACCAATTGGGAACGCCGGTTTCATCCCTGGAAGGATGGATGGAAATATTAAAAGACATTCCGGGTAACGAAAAATACTTGCCCGAACTGCAAAAAGATGTGTTGCGTCTGCGGTTGGTTTCGGATAGGTTTGGTAAAATTGGAAGTACGCCTCAACTTGAAGAACTGGATATTATTTACCAGGTTTCAGAGATGGTAGAATATGTGCGCAAAAGGGCATCGGGCAAAGTTGTGTTTGGCATTGAAAGTCATGGGCTGACAAACCTGCCTGTGCGCTTATCGGCGCCGCTGTTTGACTGGGTAATGGAAAACCTGCTTAAAAACGCGCTGGACGCCATGGACGGCAGCGGACACATAAACATAGACATCAGCCACACCTCTGCCGCTGTAACGATTGATGTTTCGGACACAGGAAAAGGAATTAGCAGGAAAAATATAGATAAAGTTTTTAAACCTGGCTTTACCACCAAAAAACGTGGATGGGGATTAGGATTGAGCCTTGCCAAACGAATTATAGAACAATACCACAAAGGGGTATTAACGGTGAAACAATCGGAAGTAGGAAAAGGAACCACTTTTAGAATTGTTTTAAAAAAATAAGATAGTTTTGCGCTCTCCAAAGCCCAGGTGGCGAAATTGGTAGACGCACTACCTTGAGGTGGTAGCGCTGGAAACGGCGTGCTGGTTCGAATCCAGTCTTGGGCACTTTTAGCCTTGTAAGTCCTTGATTTGCAAGGTTTATTTATTTCGTGTGTGTCATTTACATTCGCTTTTTGTCCCTTTCTCCACTATTTCTAACTAAAATTTGACACACGAAAAAAGTCCTTCCATGCGCTGGATCTTTGCTCCCAATCAGCTCTCGCAACTCCACAAATTCAAGCTTCGAAGCCAAAAGGGAATCACTCACTTCTCTCCTACTGACCAACTTACTATTCTCCACTTATCAAAATTTGCTTGTCCGCTTTCCTGCTCTTTTGCCAGTTACTTAAATAGCGCTATCTTGTTCTTTCAAAAAGTCGGATATAATTGTTTCTACCCCTTTTTCCGCTTTCTTTCACTGCTAAATTTTACTGCCCAATATCGGGCTCCTCTTTGTCAGTTCACACCTGCACGGCACGCCTCTTGGGCTATACAACACTAACACTAAACTCTGCAACTCTATGAACATCATCAAGCGTACAAACTCCAAAGGCGTAAACCAAAAGAAGCCAACGTTTCCTATCTATATATTTCTTCAGTAACTATTTACAAAAGCTAATTACTATTTTGATATCTGCAATAAATCTTCTGAAGAAGTTAATTGAATTAATAGATAACGGATGCAATTATTGCTATATTTTTTTAGTAAATTTTCATTTGACATCTCTCCCATTATTTTTTTACAATGATCTTTCCTATAGGTCAATCAATTGTGCTTATGGAATAGCACAAATACCATACTGTTCGGCTCCATATTGTAACAGCAAATGTTTTGCCTATCATCACAATTAAAAAGACAACAAGTCTTTAGTACCCGTAATGTTTATTTTATACCATTTAGCATTTTCGAACAAGGCGCCTTCATGTTGTCCTTTATGCTGATTTACGGCAATTCCTAATATTTTGCCGTTGTAGTAAAAACCAACGTTCGTTGATAAAATAGTGTGCCCAACGATAACTCTTTTCACCTTATATAGTGAAAGCGTTTGCGCTACTTCTTCTTCGGTTGCTTTCGGTTCCTGAAAATAACCACGATACCAGAAAAGAGACGATTTTTTTCCATCAAAAAATTTCCAAACCGTTATATCGGTAAACAGTTCGGGCTTTTTTGCTAAATCGTAAAAAGGGCGACACCGGGTATTAATTTCCTGCACGCCCATAGCAAGCAAGTTAATTTCCGGCGCCATACCGGCGTGCATACAAAGGTTATCGCCAATTTTTTCAATTAAATTTTTACTTCGTAACCAACGCCCTAACTCAGTGTTTTTGTCATATAAATCTATGTAGTCAACACCCATTAGTTTTGCGTTTTCAAAATATTTTGGAGCTACGTACCTCAGGTCGCCACTCAAATTCATTATATCATGGTTGCCCAAAATGGTGTGCACATAGCCGCCTTTGGCTTTAGCGTCTGTTTCTAATTTATAAAGAAGCCAAAGGGTGGCGGCCACTTCTGTTCCCCGATCAAATAAATCGCCACAAATAACTAAATGTCCTTTTCCGAAAATCCAGGTATAATTAGTGTCGATTACATTGTTCACCAATAAAAGAGTTCTAAAAGCCTCAAATTCGCCCTCAATGTCGGAAAGCACCATCATGTTTTCTGGTTGACCAAATTCAGCCGGTTCAATTTCAATCGTTGTACGAAGAGGCACTGAAAAATTCCATTCCGGATGATTAGAAAACGTTATGGCTAACGGCTGCCCTTTTTTTTCATCTTCTTTAAACGTTTGTACAATTGATTTGCGTATTCCATTTTGTTCATCAATGCGGCGCACCTCAACTGTCCCCTCATTATAAGTCACATACGGGCCATCATTTAAGTTGATGGAATCGCTCGATTGAAAAAACAAACCAGCTGCAGCTACCCACAGTTTTAAGATACTAACCATACTTTTTTTCGTTATTTATATGCTTCGTTTTGTTCAATATTCGGGTTGGCGTTAATTTCGGATTGAGGTATGGGTAAAATTGTTTTTAGGGATGTGTTGCTTACCGGGATTGTTGATCCGGAACGGTATTTAACAAACGAAAGGTTATTACGGGTAAGATCGAAAAGCCGGTGTCCTTCAAAGGCCAGCTCTTTACGGCGCTCCTTAATAATTAGTGAAATCAATTCGCTGTCGGTGGCTACAGTTGGCGTCCATAATGCATCTGCACGTGTGGCCACGATATCTAAATCCGCAGCTGCGGGGCCATTTAACCCTAATTTTGCTCTTGCTTCAGCCCTAATCAAATAAACTTCCGCTAAACGAATTACCCGTACAGGCTCTTCATAATTGGTGATGTTGGTGTATTTGGTTATTAAATAAGCTGGATTTTCACCTGATTTACGAGCTCCTTTGGTTATAAAACCACGACGTGCATCTGTTGCAGCATAGGTGTTGAAAAGGTCTTCTGTTGCCAATCCATCGCCGTAACTGCCCGACTGCCAGTAGTAGTTTACCAGTGCATTGCTTCCCAAATTATCCAGAATATTGTATTGTATTTCAAAAATTGCTTCACTGCTGTTTTGTTTTTTAGAATCTTCCACCAGGGTAGCACGAGGCAAAAGCGAGTAACCGCCACTAACAATTACATCGGTTGCGAGGGAGTCGGCCGCTACCCAGTCTTCTCTATATAACTGAGTTCTTGCAAGTAACGCTTTTGCACCAAAATAGGTCATTCTGCCGCGTAAAGATGAACTAAAGCCCACTGGCTTTTTGGGCATTAAACTCATTGCTTTATTAAAATCAGCCACAATTTGCGTGTATACTTCTTTTGCGCTCGAACGGTTTGGGGCAATTACTTCTTCTTTAGACGTACCGCTTTTTATAACAAGAGGCACACCAGCATGAGAGGCATCGGGAGTATAATTATACGGCATAGCAAAGAAACGCATAAGGTCAAAATACGCCAGTGCCCTAATGGCATAGGCTTCTCCAATGATGTAGGTAGCTTCGGCTTTTTCCGTATCGGGATATTCGTTTTTCTCTGCCTTGCCAATAAGTAGGTTTGCATTTACAACTATTCGGTATAATTGGTTCCATAAACTAGCTGCATAACCTTCTGTGGCAATCGCATTATATTGATCGTACAGTAAAAAACGACCCTGGTTTTTTGTGCTTACAAAAACATTATCGCTCATTAAATCTGGCAGCACTACTGCGTTTCTACCATAATAGTTAACACTTTGAAAGAGCGAATACGTTCCCGTTACTGCTGCCCTGGTGCCAGCCAGATCTTTAATAACCAGATTAGCATCGGTTTGTTGCTGTGGCTCGAGCTCCAAAAAGCTTTTTTTGCATGATGCCGAAAAGATTAAAGTGGCAACAAAACCTATAGAAAGTAACTTTTTCATTTAAGATGAATTTTGATGTTTAGAAATTGAACTGCAAACCAAAAACTACAGTTTTGTACATGGGTGCATTTTGATCGGCTTTTCCTTCAATACCAACTTCGGGATCAAAATTGATGCGTTTATCTTTTATATATGTGAACAGGTTACTGGCTCTTACATAAACCGTTGCTCCAGAGAAGCGGGCTGCGTTAATTATGTTTTGCGGCAGATTGTACGATAAAGAAACATCTCTTAAACGAATGTAATCGCCACTGTACAAAAACCGAGTTGAGGAATAAGAAGAAGAGCCTGACTGAGTGCCTTTATACACAATTTTAGGTGCATCTGTTATATCGCCTGGTTTTTGCCAGCGGTTATTGTACGTATATCTTGGCATGCTTGCCGAACCATTAAAACCGGCACTACCATCGCTGTTAGAATTACCACCCCAGTTGTCGTAGATTTTATTTCCGTAGTTAAAATAAATTAAAAACCGTAGCGACAGACCTTTATAATCGAAGGTATTGGTTAAACCTCCGAAGAATTTTGGTAAAGCGCTTCCCTGGTTATACTGTATTGCTTTGCCATAATCATTTGTGGTTTTTGCTTGCGTAGCATCAGTGTACCATAAAGCTTCGCCTGTTTGCGGATCGACACCGGCATAGCCTTTTACGTATAACTGATAAAAATCGCCGCCTAAATAACGATTATAAGAGTCGCCAATGATGGGACTTGTTAGAGCAGTAATTTCATTTTTTAAGGTAGATATATTAAAGCTCGTGCCCCATTCAAACCCGTTATTTCTGGAAACGATGTTTCTGGTATTTACTAAAAACTCCCATCCGCTGTTCCTCATTTCGCCAACGTTGGAAAACAAACTGGTAGCTCCGTTGGTAGCAGAAACAGGCATATCGAGCAAAAGGTCGGAGGTTTTACGGGTATAGTATTCTACGGTGCCGCTAACGCGATTAGAGAGAAGTCCAAAATCAAGTCCTACGTTAAAAGGTTTGTTCTTTTCCCATGTAAGCATATTGTTGCCATACCTCGAAAAAACATAGCCCGGGCTCTGATTGTAATCTTCTGCACTATATAACGCCCGGGAAACAAAGTCGCCAATATCCTGATTACCGTTTACGCCATAACTGGCTCTAAGGCGCAGTTCGGAAAGTGCGCCTATCGATTGAAGAAACTTTTCCTGTAGCATATTCCAGGAAACACCAACGGACCAAAAATTTCCAAACCGTTTTTCCGCTCCAAATCGCGAAGATCCATCCCGACGAACGGAAGCACTTAAGTAAAACCTTGATTGAAAATTATAGTTGGCATTTGCAAAAACAGAATTAAGGGTATTGGATGTTTCATTAGAACCCGCTTCGGTTGCAATGGCTGCATTATCGAGCGTAAAGGTGCCGGGCAGAAAATTTTCCACTCCTGCATTATTTCCAGAGCCTGTTACTTTTTGTGCTTCGTAGCCCACGTAAGCATTTATACCCTGATCATTAAAGTTTTTATTAAACCGCAGAATGCTTGTATTTACCCAGTTTAATCTTCTATAGGTAGAATAATAAGCTTCGCCGCCATTGCTTCGTGCGGTACCAATACCACCTTTATAAAATAATTTTTGGTCGTTATAATTAAAATCAAAATTTGCCTGGTTTTCCACACTTACTGATGGTGAAAAAGCATACTTTACCCGAACATTTCCAAGTGTTCCAAAATTGGACGTAGTGTTCCAGTTTTCTCGTACTACTGCCAGCGGATTGTATTTGTTTAAATAACTAAGATCATAGGTGCCATCGTCATTAAAAACCCTCAACCAAGGTTGATAACGCTTGTACATACGCACCGGATTACCGTTGGAACCATCGTCGGGCTGCTCATTCATTTTTCGGTAGTTTAACTGCAAACCAAGATTAAACGACAACTTATCGGTAGCTTGATTTTGAATTTTAAAACTGCCATTATAGCGTTTGAAATCACTGCCTTCGAGTGCGGCTTTACTGGAGTAATAACCACCCGATGCATAAAAGGTTGTTTTATCGGTACCGCCGCTGGCCGATAAATCGTATTGCTGATATTGTCCATTACGTGTTAATACATCAAACCAATCGGTATCTACGGTTGTATCTACATCAGCTCCTTTTAAATCGGCTAAAAATTTTTCTTCTGTAATGCCAGCATTTCTGGCGCCTTCCCGCAACAGTGTAATCATTTCTTTGGTGTTTAGCGGTACAAGTTCTTTATCTAACGTAACTCTGTTAAAGCCCATTTGTGTAGATAAATTGAATTTTGTTTTGCCGCTTTTACCCTTTTTTGTCGTAATTAATATAACACCATTGGCTGCACGGGAACCATAAATAGAAGCTGCCGCTGCATCTTTCAGCACTGTGAAACTTTCAATATCAGATGCGTTTAAACTGTTTACACTCGTTGCTTCCAACGGAATACCATCGACCACATAGAGCGGCGTGCTGCCAGCATTTATCGAGCCTACGCCTCTAATGCGAATACTGGGCGCTGCTCCGGGTTGTCCACTGCCATTAGTGGCAATAACACCGGCCACGTTGCCTTGAAGATTTTCCTGCACCGACGCCCGGGTTGATCCTTCATATGCCTCTGGATTTACCGTTGCGGCAGAACCCGTAAAGCTCGACCGTTTTTGCGTACCATAAGCCACTACAACTATTTCATCGCTTTGTGTTACCCTTGTATTCAGAGTAATATTTAATACTTTTCGGCCAGCCAATTTCACTGCTTCTTCTTCTATACCTATTCCACTAAAAACAAGCGTAGCGTTTTCATCAACGCCGAAAAGCTCAAATTCGCCCTGTTCGTTTGTAGATGTAGCCCTATTCGTTCCCCTAATGGCTACCGTTACCACTACCGGTTCTCCCTTTTCATTAATTACACGCCCCCTCACATCAATATCTGGTAAAGTCGCTACCACATTCTCGACCCTTTTTAGTGCCTTTACTACAATGGTAGTGCTAACAATGCTATAATTAAGTGGCTGATCCCTAAATACAAGATCAAGCACATCCATCAAATTGGCATTACTTACAGAAATGGTTACTTTTTTGGCCTTACTAAGATCGCTATCGGTATAGAAAAAAGAATAAGCAGTTTGCCTTTGTATTTTCTGAAATATTTTTTGCAGCGAAAGGTTTTGGCCCGAAACGGAAACCTTTTGAGCATGACCGGTTGCACTAACCTGAAGGCAGGCAAAAAGTAAAAAAACGGCGGTTAATTTCATTACCAAAAAGGTTTTGGTTTTTAAAATACGCGGAACACTTTTCCAAAATGAAAAAGGTCCGGCTTCACAAAGAGCAGTCAAATGCATAACGTTGGTTTTATAATTTGAGTATTTAAAATTTTGTACTTTTTGTAACGATCAAAAGCCGGCTTTGTTTAAAGCATTACCGGCCCCAATCGCTTATTTTGGCTTTACAATAATTTGTCGCCCGCTGATTGAAAACGTTACCTTTTCTGTTGCCTCCAACACCTTTAAGAGTTGTGCAATATTTACATTTCGAGAGATATTTCCGCTAAAATTTTCATTGATAGAGCCTTCGTAAGTTACCTCCACATTATACCACCTTTCTGCCTGTCGCATAATGTCTTTTATATCTACACTATTGAATTGAAACCGGCCGTTTTTCCATGCTAAAACAGCCTCTACATTTACATTTTTTAAAACGTTTAGCTGATTGCTTGCCTTTTTAAATTGTGCTTGCTGTCCTGGTTTTAGTGTTTTTTGAAGAGCACCGTTGCTTACCCTCACCAACCCTTCCAAAAGGGTCGTTTTTATGGCCTCTTCATTTTCGTATGCCTGTATATTAAAATGAGTGCCCAAAACCTTTACTTCTCCTCCATTGCCCGAAAGCATGTTCATTTTTACATAAAATGGCATTTTTTCATTAGGGGCTACCTCAAAATATGCTTCTCCACTTATTTCTACTCTTCTTTCGTTTCCTGTAAAAACTGTGGGAAACCGAAGGGAAGAAGCAGCATTGAGCCATACTTTACTACCATCGGCAAGAATCAATTGATATTGCCCACCTTTAGGTGTGGTAATGGTATTGTAGGTAACAGCAGTTGACATTTCACCGTTATTGGTGGATTGCTGATATGCCAATTGTCCGTCCAACTTAATTATTGTTACATTTCCCTGCTTTGTGATGGTGCCATTATTTGTTGTATCTAACACAATCTTGCTTCCATCGGCGAGAGTAAGAATGGCTTTGTTGCCACCTGGGGCACTATCAATTTCTTTAACCTGCTGGTTATTGTTGGTTGCAGCTAATTTAGTCTTTGGAGGTTTCTGGTTCCACATAAAGTAACTGCCTGATGCCACTGCCAAAAGAATAGCAGCTGCTGCCATCCATCTTTTAAACAAAGGCCTGGTCTTTGCCGAAATGCTACTTTCGCTTTTCTCCGTTGTTTCTGAAGATTTTGCTAATTCATTCTGAATTCTTCCCCAAACCTGTGCCGCTTCGCCGCTTTCTGCCTCTATTCTTTGTGCAGATAAAAGAATTCTTAGCTGAACTTCGGCTTCCTTCATAGCAGGTAGATTGGCCGGATTGCTACTAACCCAGGCATTCCAATATGTGTCCGACTCCGGCGTTTTATGTTTTACCCATTCTATAAAAAATGGATCTTCTAAAAAGTGCTCCACACTATATGAGTCGTAATTCATCTGCATTATTTGTACTATGTATTGGACAGGATTACCCTTATGAACAAAATTGATGTGTAACAAGGACAGGTGGGATGATCTTTTCACCCCATGAGATGTAAATTCTTTTTTTTTGTATGGTAGAATAAAAGAATAAAAACCTGTTGCGTAAAAATTTCTCGTTTTTGAATGGAAAATTATTGAAATATTTCAATCCGTACCAAAGTCAATAAGACTGCTAAAGAAGAATTTGATACGTTCAGAATT
>JBBSRB010000086.1:0-13403 GCA_038243445.1 Chitinophagales bacterium
AGTAATCGCCGGCACACCCACGCGTATGCCCGATGTTACAAAGGGGCTTTTATCATCGTAAGGAACCGCGTTTTTATTCAGTGTAATGTGTGCTTTGTCAAGGGTTTCCTGAGCTTTTTTACCGGTGATGGATTTATTGCGTAAATCAATCAACATAAGATGGTTGTCGGTACCACCACTAATGATATGGTAATTGCGGTTAACAAAAGCGGCGGCCATTGCCTGTGCATTTTGTTGTACCTGGCGGGCGTATTGTGTAAATTCATCGGTTAAAACTTCTCCAAAAGCAATAGCCTTGGCAGCAATTACGTGCTCCAGCGGGCCGCCCTGCGTACCTGGAAAAACGGCCATATCCATTAAATGGCTCATCATGCGAACGTTGCCTTTTAAATCTTTTGCACCAAAGGGGTTTTCAAAATCCTGCCCCATTAAAATAACGCCGCCTCTTGGCCCTCGCAAGGTTTTATGGGTGGTAGAAGTAACAAAATGGCAATGTTGAAATGGCGATGCGAGTAAGCCTTTCGCAATTAAACCAGCGGGGTGGGCAATATCGGCAAGTACAAAAGCGCCTATTTCATCGGCTACTTTTCTAATGCGGGCGTAGTCCCACTCTCGGCTGTAAGCCGATGCACCGCAAATAATCATTTTAGGTTTTTGAGCACGTGCTATTTCTTCCAGTTGCTCGTAATTTACAAGTCCTGAATCTTTATGAACGGTATAAAAATAGGGGTCGTACAACTTTCCGCTAAAGTTTACCGGCGAACCATGGGTAAGATGTCCGCCCATACTTAAATCAAGTCCTAAAATTTTATCGCCTGGTTGCAACGTTGCCAGCATTACGGCGGCATTTGCCTGGGCACCGCTGTGGGGCTGAACATTGGCATAAGCGCAGCCAAAGATTTCCTTTACCCGGTCTATTGCCAGTTGCTCGGTTTGATCTACAAACTCGCAGCCTCCATAATAACGCCGTCCAGGATAGCCTTCGGCGTACTTATTTGTAAGGCAACTGCCAGCGGCTTGCATAACCTGCAGCGAAGTAAAGTTTTCTGATGCAATTAGCTCAATGCCGGCGCGCTGGCGTTTCAGCTCTTTAGCAATAATGTCGAATACAATTTTGTCTCTTTGCATGTGCTCAATAGAATTAATGAAAGTACAAGAGTGCGACGCAACAAAAGCCTGATAGAAGCGTTTTGGCCGGGTCACACATAATTAATGCAAATTTAAGGTTGTGCATCATTGATGGCGCTGTTTAGTATAAATTACACTTTTTTAAAAATGCTTAAATTGCGCTTCAATTTTTATAAACCTAATTTTTGTTAGGTAATATATTGTGCAAAAGGGTGTGAACTATTCCATCAAAATTTTTTAGATGAAAGCAATTATTCCAGTAGCTGGTGCAGGAACCAAACTTAGGCCGCATACATATACGCAGCCAAAAGCTTTAATTCCGCTGGCGGGAAAAACCGTGTTAAGCATTATTATAGACCAATTAAAAAACGCGGGCATTAACGAATTTATTTTTGTTGTTGGCTACCTTGGCGAAAAGATTGAAGATTATGTAAAAACAAATCATCCCTTCATTGAATCGCATTTTGTGCAGCAAAACGACCGGCAGGGAATTGGACACGCCCTGAAACTTACCCGCGAAATTGTAAACAATGATGAAGTTTATATTGTACTTGGCGATACTATTTGCGAGTATGATATTGATTGTGTTTTAAAAAGCGACGTTTCGATGATTGGCATGAAAAAGGTAGATGATCCGCGTGCATTTGGCGTGGGCGAAATGGATAACGAAAACCGCATTACCCACGTTATAGAAAAGCCACAAATTCCAAAATCGAACATGGCGCTTGTGGGTGTATACAAAATTAAAGAGTCTAATATGCTGTTCGAATGTTTGGAAGCAAACATGGATCAAAACCTCAAAACACACGGAGAATACAGCCTTACCGATGCCATTGATTGCATGATAAAAAAAGGAGCACAGTTTACGGCCTTTAAAGTAGATAGCTGGTTTGACTGCGGAAAGCGAGACACATTACTGGAGTCTAATGCAACACTGTTGAAGAAGTTCGGCGGCTCTATAATTTCGTCGCAAGCTTACGAAAACACGGTTATTATACAACCCGTACGTATTGGTAAAGGTTGCGCTATAAGCAACTCTATTATCGGACCCAATGTAACCATCGGCGAAAACACAACTATTGAGTCGTCTATCATTAAAAACTCCATCATCGGTTCTTATTCAAACATTTTTGATATTGTTCTCGACTTTTCGATTATTGGCAGCGATACGGGCATTCATGGCGAAACGCGCACGTTAAATATTGGAGATAATACAGATATAGATTTAGGATAAAGTGCTCACTGTCCACTCCAAGTGAGTCCGGAATCCTTCGGACCGGTGGGTGAACTTGGGTCGGAAAGAATTTGTTTGGTACAGTTTGTTTGTTAGCAAAAAAATGGTTTACTTTTTTGTGATTAGATACTGCAGCCAATGTAGTTACACGTGTAGTTATGCCAGTGCAGGCCGACAACTTCCTTTATAAAAGGGTAACTTATCTTTACAAGGTTAACCGTTTTAAACGGTTTGCAACAGAGTTTCAAAACCTTCAAAAAAGGCTAGCATGTTAATTTCCAAACTTAAATAATGCCGTATAAAGAAGAAAACAACAGCCTAAGTTTCCCCACCGCAGGACAAGGGGCTTTTTGTTCCCTTGTTGAATGTCCGCGGGATGCGATGCAAGGCTGGAAAACATTTATACCAACGCCTAAAAAAATAAATTACCTAAATCAGCTTTTACAAGTAGGTTTTGATACCATTGATTTCGGATCGTTTGTATCGCCAAAAGCCATTCCGCAAATGGCCGATACAAAAGAGGTGTTGAAAGGTTTAAAAATGAGCAATTCTAACAGTAAGTTGCTTGCCATTATTGCAAATACCCGCGGTGCCGAAGAAGCCGTTTTTTACAACGAAATAACTTATTTAGGATTTCCGTTTTCCATCTCCCCTACTTTTCAGCAGCGCAATACCAATAGCAGCATGGAAGAAAGTTTAATCCGGGTAGAAGAAATTCAAAACTTATGTTTAAAAAATAATAAGGAGTTAGTAGTGTATTTAAGCATGGC
This sequence comes from Chitinophagales bacterium, assembly GCA_038243445.1. Taxonomy (GTDB): domain Bacteria; phylum Bacteroidota; class Bacteroidia; order Chitinophagales; family Chitinophagaceae; genus Flavisolibacter. Next base: position 3,133 of record JBBSRB010000086.1, read on the forward strand.
TTTTGGCAACCCGTACGGCGATGTTTATAACCAAGAAGTAATATTGCATTGGGCAGAAGAAATGATTAAACGGGATATTAAAATCATCTCTTTAGCCGATACGGTTGGCATGGCAACAGCAGCACAAATAAGCGATTCTATGAATGCCTTAATTCCTATATATGACGAGGTACAGTTTGGTGTTCATCTTCATTCAACAGCGCAAAACTGGAGAGAAAAGATAGCCGCAGCTTACGCGGCAGGGTGCAGGCGGTTTGATGGTGCGCTAAAGGGAATTGGCGGTTGCCCAATGGCTAACGACGAGTTGGTGGGCAACATGAATACCGAATGGCTGATTCAATTTTTTGAAGAAAAAAAAGAGCAATTATCAGTTAATAAAGAAGCATTGGAAAAAAGTTTAAAGCTTGCAGACGAAATTTTTGTGTAATGGAACTTATGTTAAAAATGGATTTACCCAAATCCGAAAAAACAATAAGTCATGGTCAAAACATTTTGGCTGTTGGCTCCTGCTTTACCGAACATATTGGTGCTGCACTTACCGGGTTAAAGTTTAATGTTCTTCAAAACCCAAATGGTATTTTATTCGATCCGGCAAGCGTAGCAACAAGTGTTACCTCTTATATTCAAAATCATCAATATGCCGAAAGCGATCTTTTTCAATTAGGTGAAATATGGCATAGCTGGCGGCATCACAGCCATTTTTCGGGTACTGATAAGAATGCGGTTATTGACAAAATAAATAACGCACAACAAGAGGCACATCAATTTATAACAGGGGCAGATTGGCTCATGATTACTCTTGGGACTTCCTTTTCGTACCGTTTAAAAAAAGATAGGAACAACGAGGAACTGCTAATGAATTTTGCAAAAGCAGAAAGCGATGGCAGCGTAGCCAATTGCCACCGCGCACCGGCGCAGTGGTTTCAAAAACACCTGTTAACAGTTGATGAAATTGTGGCTAGAATAGATGGTATGATGCACCAGCTTTTTCATGTGAATCCAAATATCAACATCATTTTTACTGTAAGCCCCGTGCGGCATATACGCGATGGCTTAGTTGAAAATAACCGAAGCAAAGCAAGATTGCTCGAAGCCGTTCATCACCTCGTTGGCAAGTTCAACCGCTTGTTTTACTTTCCTTCTTACGAGCTGGTGATGGATGTTTTAAGAGATTATCGGTTTTACGCTGAAGACATGGTTCATCCAAATTATTTGGCTACCGATTTTGTGTTGCAGCAATTTACCAATGTGTTTATGACGGAGGAAACAAACACGCTCAACCGCGAGTTGAAAAAGCTGCAAAATGCGCGCAAGCACCGTTCTGCTTTTCCGGCTACCGCTGCGCACCAGGCATTTTTAAAAAACAATTTAGAAAAAGTAAAAGCAATGCAACAGCAATACCCTTTTTTAAACCTTTTTGAAGAGATTGCTTATTTTTCAACTGGCGGCCGGTAAGGTGTATAAGGCACAAAGGAGCGCAACGTTTTTCTATAAAGATTTTTATTCATTAATGCATTCTATCGCCACGCACTTCCAGTGATTTCATTATTTCCGCCTCGTGGCAAAGCCACTGCTGCCACCGATTTTGCACCTTTTCCCTATCAATATACGTTTCGGCAAGGTTTATAAAAAGGGTATAATGGCCTGCTTCGCTTTCCATAAACCGACGGTAGAATTTTCGAAGGTATTCATCTTCCAAACCTTCGCTCAGGCGTTTAAAACGTTCGCAGCTGCGGGCTTCAATTAGCGCCATAAAAAGCAACTGATCTAACAGGCGCCCTTCTTCGCTGCCGCCTTTTTGGCCAAACTGTATTAAAGCATTTACGTATTCATCTTTTCGTTGGTTACCCAGCTGTAAACCGCGCTTTTGCAACTCCGCTAAAACCAATCTAAAATGGCCCCATTCTTCGGTAACAATCGGCGCCAGTTCAATAACTAATTTTTCTCGGCGGCTATAACGTTGTATTAAAGAAATGCACGAAACAGCCGCTTTTTGCTCACAATAAGCATGATCGGTTAACACGTGTTGCAACGATTTTTCGGCAAGGTTCACCCAACGTGGATCGGTGGGAAGTTGTAAACCTAAAATGCTTTTTGTATCGTTAGAAATAAGTTCAGAAAAAGACTGCATCAATATTTTCAGTTTAATAATTAGACCCAGAGTTTTATAATTGCATTGGTTTATCTTTCAGTATCAAAATTAAACCATGAAGGTTATATCATCGAAAGTGCATGCTATATTAGATTATGCAACGGTTGTTTTTTTACTCGCCGCTCCATCAATTTTTAATATGGAAGGCACACTCAGCGTTTTTACCTATGTGTTGGCGGCGGTTCATTTTATGCTCACCGCACTTACTTCGTTTGAATATGGCCTGGCAAAGGTTATTCCATTTAAAGTACATGGTTATATAGAAATTGTAGTTGCGGTGGTGCTTACCGGTGTTGCTTTTTGGTTTAGAAGTAATGGCAGCGATGTTGGTTTTTATTTTTACCTCGCATTGGCGGCCGTTATACTGGTCGTTTTTTCGCTTACTGATTTTTCTTCGTCACAAACCAGATGAGTGCAGTCCGGCCCCGTTATTTTATTATCAACAAGCCTTTTGGAATGGTTTCGCAATTTAGGAGTCCTGATGGCGTGCCGTTATTGGGCGGGCTTTCGTTTACTTTTCCCGAAGGCACGCACGCCATTGGGCGCTTAGATAAGCACTCCGAAGGTTTACTGATTTTAACCACCAATAAAAAAGTAACAAGGCTTCTTTTTCAAGGTGCTGTGCCGCATGTGCGCACATATTTTGTGCAGGTTGCAGGAAAAGTTCAGGAAAAGGAATTGAATCAATTACGATCTGGCATTTTTATTAAAGTAAAAGGCGGAAAGGATTGGAGTACGTCACCTTGCGAAGTAGAAATTATTGAAGAACCAGCTTACTATTTCCAACCTGTTGAACTCCAAAGCTACCCGCCACACACGTGGTTGCGCATATCGCTTACCGAAGGCAAGTTTCACCAGGTGCGAAAAATGGTAGCAGCGGTACACCACAAATGCAGGCGCTTAATCAGGATTTCTATAGAAAATTTAAATTTGGGCAACCTGGCGCCAGGTAGTGTAAAAGAAATGGAAGAAGCGTTCTTTTTTAAAGAACTTAAAATTGAAAATTGGCGTGAGTAAGGCGTTAAGCACCCCTTTTTTGAAGGATTTAGGTACTAAATTGCTTTCTTGCAGTAAATAATGATGCGCCTTTTGGATAATGCAGAGACTAAAAAGACGTAACAAATTCAAATCAATTTCCCTACCTTTGCCGCCAAAATAAGTAATATAATACGTCTCTATACCGGAGGCAGATCAAAAAAAACTACAGATGCCATTAACGAAAGAAAAAAAAGCGGACATTTTCGCCACGTACGCAGGTTCTGAAACCAACACCGGTTCTATTGAAGGACAAATTGCTTTAATTACCGAGCGCATGGCTCAAATATCTGGTCATTTAAGCACCAATAAAAAAGATTTTTCCACCCACCGTGGGTTAATGCACCTTGTAGGCCAACGTCGCAGCTTGTTAAACTACTTGCAAAAACATAACCTAAGCTCTTATCGGTCGCTAATTGAAAAATTAGGCATCCGTAAATAAAATAAAAGCCTTTCCCAAACCCTTCCTCTGTTCGGAAGGGCTTTTTGCTTTACACATAGCTTGTTTTTGTTACCGGAGTTTGCGCACGCAAACCATAAAATTTACTAACATTTGGGTTTAAACATCACGTTCTAAACATCAAATCTTAAACACTATCTATGCTTACTCAAAAGTTCTCAAAATCGTTTGATATAGGCGACGGTCGCCAGGTAACCATTGAAACCGGACGTTTAGCCCGCCAGGCAGATGGTTCCGTTACCGTTACCAGCGGCAATTGCATTATTCTTGCTACCGTTTGCGCCACCGAAAAGCCAAAAGAAGGGCAGGATTTCTTTCCGCTATCGGTAGATTACATGGAAAAATTTTCTTCTGCTGGCCGTATTCCGGGATCTTTTTTTAAACGCGAAGCCCGCTTAAATGATTACGAAATTCTTACTTCACGGTTAATAGACAGAGCTTTACGTCCGCTGTTTCCCGAAGACTACCTCTGTGAGGTGCAGGTAATTGTAACACTTGTTTCCAGCGACGATCAGATAATGCCCGATTCGCTGGCTTGCCTTGCCGCTTCCTCCGCGTTAGCGGTATCTACAATCCCTATTCAGGAAGTTATATCTGAGGTTCGTGTTTCGCGGATAAATGGATCGTTTAAGATAAATCCAACCAGGAGTGAAATTGAAATTTCTGACCTGAATTTTATTATTGCAGCCACCGAAAATAATATTATGATGGTGGAAGGCGAGGCAAAAGAGTGCAGTGAAGAAGATTTGCTGGAAGCATTGCAATTAGCACACGATGCCATTCGGATTCAAATAAAAGCGCAACAAGAGTTGCGGGAAATAGTGGGCGTAACCGTAAAACGTAATTATCCAAAGCCAGAACAAAACGAAGCCATTAAAGAACGTGTGTACGAAATAGGCACACCTAAAATGGAAGAGTTGGCTCGGGCAAACGTAAAAAAAGCCGAACGTAAAGAGCAGTACGATGCAATAAGAGAGCTGATTATTGAAACAATGCGCCAGGAAGCAAACCTGCCCGAAGGTGAAAAGCTGCCGACAGAAACAGAGAAGCTCATTAAAAAATACTTATCCGATCTCCAGTACGATGTGGTTCGCGACATGATTTTAAACGATAAAATCAGGCTCGACGGAAGAAGTTTAGACCAGGTGCGTCCGCTGGATATGGAAATAGATGTATTGCCCACACCGCACGGATCCGCTCTATTTACAAGAGGTGAAACACAATCGCTAACAACCATTACACTGGGTACACCCTTAGATGAATTGCTGGTAGAAAGTGCCGGCAAATCGGTTGATTCAAAGTTTTATTTGCATTACAATTTTCCGCCATTTTCAACCGGCGAGGTAAAATTTTTACGTGGCGCCAGCCGTCGCGAAATTGGCCATGGCAAACTAGCCGAACGGTCGTTAAAACAAATGATGCCTGCCGGCGATTACGCGTACACCGTTCGCGTGGTAAGTGATATTTTAGAATCCAACGGTTCGTCTTCTATGGCTACTGTTTGTGCAGGCTCGCTGGCGTTAATGGATTGCGGAATTCCGGTGCCAAAACACGTTGCCGGCGTAGCAATGGGGCTTATTTCTAAAGAAGGAAAGTTTGCTGTATTAACCGATATTTTGGGCGATGAAGATCACTTAGGAGATATGGACTTTAAGGTTACGGGTACCCGTGAAGGAATTTGCGGAATACAAATGGATATTAAAGTAGATGGATTGCCCATTGAAGTAATGAGACAGGCTTTGGAGCAGGCACGCGTAGGCAGACTGCACATTTTAGATGCGATGTATAACTGCATGCCAGAAGCAAGAAACGATGTGAAGCCGCACGCACCGCGTATGGAGAAATTATATATTGACCGCGAGTTTATTGGCGCCGTAATCGGACCAGGCGGAAAAATTATTCAGGAAATACAACGCGAAACTGGAACCACCATTAATCTGGAAGAGAAAAATGACCAGGGTGAAGTAAGTATTTTTGGATCGATAAAAGAAAATGTTGATAAGGCTGTAGCATGGGTAAAAGGCATTGTATCGGTACCGGAAGAAGGTGCTGAATATGAAGCCGTGGTAAAATCTATTATGCCGTACGGCGCCTTTGTAGAATTTATGCCGGGCAAGCAAGGTTTGCTGCATATTTCGGAAGTAAGCTGGAAACGTCTGGAAAGTTTGGAAGGTGTTTTATCGGAAAACGAAAAAATAAAAGTAAAGCTTGTTGGTGTAGATCAAAAAACAGGCAAGTTTAAATTGAGCCGTAAAATATTAATGCCGAAGCCCGAGGGAATGGCAGAGGAGCGCAGAGGCGGCAGCGAAGGATCGCGCGACGAGCGACCACGTTTTCAGGATCGCCCATCGGGTGATCGTCCCGAGCGTGAACGTCCAAAATTAGAACGTCCGCAGCGTCCGCAAACTAACGATACGCAGGAAGAAGCATAATTTGTTGCCTCGCAAAAAAGCTGTCCTTTTAAGGGCAGCTTTTTTTATAATAAACAGACCCCTTTTTTGAAGTTTTTTGTAATCGGTGGTTCAAATTGCATAATTGATGTTACATTAGAAAGGATGATAAAAACAGTGTTCATTTTTTTTGTTTGTACCCCTTTTTAAAAGGTTTTTTTATAAAATAAGTTGGTGCTGATTTATAGATTAGTTCGCCCATTTGGCGCAGCTTAAAATAATAATGTAAGCAACGTACATACCCTTTTTTAAAGGTTTTTAATTCTAAAATAATGGCTCATATTCAGGTTTCAATTCAGGCGACAGAAGAAACGCAGGAATTGCTGATTGCGCAATTAAATGTATTGCAGTCCACTGGTTTTGAACAATCGTCCACACATTTGCTGGCTTATTTTAGCGAAGATGCTTTTTTGAGTTACGATGTCACCCAGGTGTTAAACGGGTTTCATTTTCAGACCGAAATAATAGCCGATCAAAACTGGAACGAACTATGGGAAAGCAATTTTGAACCTGTTGTTATTAATGATTTTTGTGCAATCCGCGCCCACTTTCACCAACCAATAAAAAACGTAAATCACGATATCGTCATCACTCCAAAAATGAGCTTCGGCACCGGTCATCATGCCACTACTTATATGATGATTGAACAAATGCAGGAGCTTTCTTTTACTGGAAAAACCGTATTTGATTTTGGTACCGGTACGGGCGTGCTGGCTATACTTGCTGAAAAAATGAGCGCGGCAAACATTGTGGCTATTGATGTAGATACGTGGAGCATTGAAAACGCAAAAGAAAATGTAGAGAGAAATAAGTGTACAAAAATTTCCCTTTCGCTTTCCACTGCGCTGCCTTTAGCAAAGTTTGATGTTGTGTTGGCAAACATTAACAAGAACGTTATTTTAGAATACCTTTCTCAGCTAAAGAAAACGGTTGATGAACACGGCTTTTTACTACTGAGCGGATTACTTCAAGCAGATGAAGAAGATATTGTGGCCGCCTGCAGCTTGCAGCGGCTTATATTAAAGAAGAAAACAGTTCGCGCGGGATGGATATCGTTATTGTTTTGCCATGATGCGTGATCATTGAATAAGCTCCGGCAACTGCCCTGTTAATTCATTGTAAATTTGATAAAATTGTTTTTGTTCAATCCATATTATGAATGAACTTTTATTAATCATAGTTGCTTATTTATTGGGCAGCATTCCTACTTCGGTTTGGGTAAGCAAGCATTTTTTTAATATTGATATACGAGAGTGGGGTAGCGGCAATGCCGGTGCTATGAATACTTATCGTGTGCTTGGCACAAAATGGGGCACGCTGGTATTGGTTGTTGATATGATGAAAGCAATAGTGGCTGTAAACCTTGCTTTTCTTTTGCCCCAGCCGCAACCTTTTGACGGGCTTTTTTTAACGCTGCAAATTACGTTAGGACTTGCTGCTGTACTAGGTCATATCTTTCCTGTGTGGGCCAATTTCCGAGGTGGTAAAGGTGTGGCTTCAATTTTTGGAATGGTGCTTGGCATTCAACCAAACTTAGCCGTTTTTGGCCTAGCTTTTATTACTGTGGTGTTGTTTTTAACGCAGTGGCTTTCGTTCCGTTTCATAACTGTTGGTATTGCATTGTCAATCACTTTTTTTCTGGTGTTTTTTTATTCTTGAAACATCTACTTCATTAAATTTTGTTGGCGCGGCTTCTTCCTTATTACTTTCAATAAACCATTCTAACTTATAGTAACAGTGCAAGCAAACAAAAAGGCTTTTTTTCAAATGAGGTAACACCAATTGGCAGAAGTATACAAAACCCTATTGTTAATTTCGTTACGTGCATTAATCTTCTTCTGTTTTCTTTTGTCTGCACTTTGGTATAATCATTGAAATTGTAAAATAAAAAATAATATAATGGTCAGGAAATTAACCGCTTTTTTTATATTGGCAGCAACATTCATTGCCTGCTCCACTAACCCTGTTACAGGTAGAAGGCAATTTAAATTAGTTCCGGAGGCAGAGTTGCAGGGAATGGCTCAGCAGGAATATAGGCAGTTTTTATCAAGTAATAAAGTAGTTAGTGCATCTGCCGACAGAGACGCAGAAATGGTGCGCAGAGTAGGACAGCGGCTGGCTGCGGCTATTACACAATACTATAAAGCAAATGGACAAGGCGATGTGCTGGATGGCTATAAATGGGAATTTAATTTAGTAAACGATAAAGCTGCTAATGCGTGGGCAATGCCGGGTGGTAAAATTGTTGTGTACACCGGATTACTGCCGATTACGCAAAACGAAGCAGCACTGGCAAACGTGTTAGGGCATGAAATTTCACATGCCGTTTTTCAGCATGGAAACGAGCGCATGAGCCAGGGAATGGCGGCGCAAGGGTTAGGTACGGGGCTTTCGCTTGCCCTTTCTAGCCAGCCTTCAACCACTCAAAATTTATTTGCGCAGGCATTTGGAGTTGGAACGCAGTTAGGTGTTTTGTTGCCTTTTTCGCGCAAGCACGAATTAGAAGCAGACCGCTATGGAATGCGCTGGGCCGCCATGGCCGGTTACAACCCGCGCGAAGCTATTTCTTTGTGGCAGCGGATGGAAAAAATGTCTAACGGACAGCGCCCACCCGAGTTTGTAAGCACACACCCTTCAGAAGGACACAGGATAGAGCAATTACAAAAGTATTTGCCCGAAGCACTGAAGTATTATAAGCCCCGAAACAAATAAATAAAAATTATAAATTGAGTAAAGTCCCGTCAAGTGTACATTTGGCGGGACTTTACTTTTGAAAGGCCTTGGCACGTAAGGGTTTTTGTCGTATATTTGCAGATCTGTTTGCGAGAATACCTTTCTCATTTTAACCAAACTGCTTCTTTCACAAAACGTTTTACTTCTATGTCACAAACAATTTTTGAAAAGCTTCAGTTAACGAAAGAAAAAACTATCTTAATTCAAGGCTTACCTTCTTCCATAGAAAAACAGTTTTCAAAACTTTCATTTGCTAAAAATTTAACGCCCTTATTGCGGGCAAGAAAACTTGAGTTTGCTTTGGTGTTTGCAGTTAGCGAGCACCAGTTGAATGGTATTTTACAAGATATTATGCCATCGTTAAAAGACGACACGAACCTGTGGGTTGCTTATCCGAAAGTATCATCTAAAATTGTTACAAACCTTAATCGCGAAAGCAGTTGGAATACATTAACAAATGCAGGATACGAAGGGGGCGAGCCCGTTACTCTGGACCATGTTTGGATTGCGGTAAATTTTAAGAAAGCCGAATTAATTGGCCTGGATGATTTAATGAATTATACCCAGGCAACCATTCCGGCAGTTGTTACTCCCAAAAGAAAAGCGGCAAGAGCTTAATGGCACACCCCTTTTAGAAACCTTTTTAGCACAGCGATATTTTTATTAGAGGCAACTTTTTGGTATTTCCTTTACTGCCTTGCAACAGGCCATCTAAAATTTTTTTTAGTTTTTGATAAAAAAAATTATATAAAAACGTGTATTAAGCGCCGTGAATTTCTTTTCTTTTTACCTATTAAAAAGTTGAGCGTTTTTATATTCCCGCGGCTATGTTTGCAGCTTGTATTTAGGCAAACACATATAAATCTTTTTATCTGATAACATTTCTTTATGAGATGAGAAATGTTTGAGGTTAAATCTTTGTTTTTAAACACTTTCCTTTAATTACTTTTTTTCTTGTTTTCTTGGGGGAAACTTTTCTACACGTATAAAGCTGAACCTTATTTCAGCTTAGGTATTAACGCTGAAAACACCTTGGCATTTAATTCGCATCTACTATAGCATGAACACAAATACACCAATAAACTTTGAACACTCATTGAATAACATCGACCTTATTTGTTTTTCACATCTTCGCTGGAATTTTGTTTATCAACGCCCTCAACATTTATTAAGCAGGTTTAGCAAAGCTACCCGTGTATTTTATGTAGAAGAGCCCATTTTTAGCGACGCTCCCGATAAACTGCACATTAATAAAGAAGCCGATAATCTATACATTGTTGTACCTCATTTACAACATGGTTCCAGCGAAAAAGAAGTGATTGCAAAACAACAGGCAATGTTGAATAACCTTATATCGGTAATGACTATAACCCAATATTTTTCATGGTATTACACTCCAATGGCATTGCCATTTACCAACCACTTAAACCCAAAGCTGGTA
>JBBSRB010000087.1:0-13285 GCA_038243445.1 Chitinophagales bacterium
AAATGTTTGCTTTCATTGGCTGGCGCGCCTGCACCCGAACGTGTCCCCAAAAAGAAAATACTTTGTTGCTTACCGTTTCCTGAAAACCGTTCACAAACGAAAGGGTGATAATCATAGTGGCCACACTAACAACCGTAGCAATTATAGACAAGCGGATAATAAACCGGGAGAATGATTTTTGCTGGTTAAAAGCAATTCGTTTGGCTATTAAAGAAGAAATATCGACCATTGAAACGCAGTTTTTTGCTGGCCATGTTTTTTATACATACCCTTTTTTAACGGTTCAAAAATAAGCAGTGCAGGATAAAACAGTAATTTAGATTTATTAAAATCATTAAACATGAGAAAAAGTTTTGCAGCGGCCTTTGTTTTATTGGGGGCAATGGCTTGTAAAACAACGCCAGTGCGTACGCAGGCAGCTGCAGCAGGTATTGAAGTTGCCGCGGCAAACATTCATACGGTGAAATTGTACCAGCGTGGCGATCAGACTTCTTTTCCAATGATTCAGTTGGGCAATACCGATGGATTGGAATTACATTTTGATGATTTAGGTGCTTCCATTAAAAATTATTATTACAGCTTTCAATTGTGCAATGCGGATTGGTCGCCAAGTTTGCTGAATACTTTCGAATACACAAAAGGTTTTCAAAATGTGCGCATTACTAATTACCGGGCTTCATCTTTAACAAGCAGTCGGTACATACATTACCAGGCTTCGGTGCCGGACAAGGCTTCTTATCCCAGTAAATCGGGCAACTATTTATTAAAAGTTTTTTTAAACAACCAGGTATCTAATCCGGTTTTTACAAAACGATTTGTGGTGGTTGAAAACAAAGCTACTGTGGGTTCTCAATTGCTGCAGCCTTATAATTCGCTTTTTTTTAGAACGCATCAAAAACTACAAATTGGTGTAACAACCGATAAGAAAGTTCAATTATTTAGTCCGCAGGATTTGAAAGTTGTAGTGCTTCAAAATCATAGCTGGCAAACCTCGTTGTACCTTGATAAACCCACTTTGTACCGGGGAAACTATTACGAGTACAGCGATGAAGCCCTGACCGCCATGCAAGCTGGAAAAGAATGGCGCTGGATTGATTTAAGAAGTTACCGCCTGATGAGCGACCGGATGCAAAGCATAAATACGCGTGGCGATACAACGCATGTTTATGTAAAACCCGATGCTTCCCGCAACGGTTTATCGTATGTTTATAATAGGGATATTAACGGCAGTTATATAATAGAATCGCTCGAAAACAGCAATGCATTTTGGCAGGGCGAGTATGGATTAGTGCACTTTACGTATGTCCCTCCCGGCGGGGTGCGGGTAAGTAAAACCGACGTACACCTTTTTGGAGAGTTTACCAATTATGCCGCAGGCGAGCTTGGTTTAATGACTTATAATGATGAGAGAAATGTGTATGAAAAAACCATGTATTTAAAACAAGGCTTTTACAACTATTCGTATATAACTACAAGTCCCGAAAGAAACAACATACCCGATTTTAGTGCTACCGAAGGAAACAACTGGATTACAGAAAACAATTACATCGTATTAGTTTATTATCGTCCGTTTGGCGCCCGTGCCGATGAACTGATTGGCTACACCGCCTTAAATTCCGCTTTCCAATAATAAATTGATCATTACATTTTACTTTTTTTAGCGCCACAATTCTATTTGAATCTTTTACAAGAACCCCTTTTTTGCCTGTTTTACACAGTGCGTATGTGTAAATAGCTTCTGCTTTCACATACATCTTGTTTACATAAATTTGCACCCTAAATAAAGTTTATGGCCAAAGGCACAAAAAAGAAAAGCGAAAGCAAAGAACTGCTGACACCCGACTCGTTAGCATTCTTAAAAAATTATATCAACAATCCTTCTCCTGTTGGTTTTGAAGCTGCTGGTCAGCGCTTGTGGCTTAACTATATAACCCCTTTTGTAGATGAAACCTTTACCGATCCTTATGGCACCGCGGTAGGTGTAATTAACCCGGGACAACCATTTAAAGTAGTAATAGAAGCGCATGCCGATGAAATAAGCTGGTTTGTAAATTACATTACACCCGAAGGGTTGATTTACCTTAAACGCAACGGCGGTGTAGACCACCAGATTGCACCTAGCCAGCGCGTGATCATACATGGAAAAAAGGGTGCTGTAAAGGCCGTGTTTGGCTGGCCCGCCATTCATACAAGACTTGGCAATGCCGAAAAAGAACAGGCACCAAAAGTAGAGAACGTGTTTTTGGATTGTGGTGCCCGCAATAAAAAAGAATTAGAAGATCTTGGCGTTCATGTAGGCAACGTAGTAACCTATACCGATGGTTTTGAAGAACTGGCGTACAATTATTTTATTGGCCGGGCAATGGATAACCGCATCGGTGGTTTTATGATTGCTGAAGTAGCACGCTTATTAAAAGAAGGGGGAAAAAAACTTCCTTACAGCTTGTATGTGGTAAATGCAGTGCAGGAAGAAATTGGGCTTAGAGGTGCTGAAATGATAGCGCGGCGTATAAAACCAAATGTGGCAATTATTACGGATGTAACGCACGATACGGGCACACCAATGATTAATAAACTGGTTGAAGGCGAGACAAGCTGCGGTAAAGGCCCATCACTTTCCTACGGTCCGGCGGTGCATAATAAGTTGTTAGATTTAGTGGCTGATGTAGCCGAAAAAAGCGATATTCCGCTTCAGTTAAGAGCGGTTAGCCGCAGCACTGGCACCGATACTGATTCTTTTGCTTACGCAAACGATGGCTGTCCTTCTGTGTTAATTTCTATTCCATTGCGGTACATGCATACTACTGTAGAAATGTTGCACCGCAGCGATGTAGAACAAACAACTAAATTGATTTATGAAACGCTTTTAGCGCTAACGCCAAAAATCAATTTGAGTTATTTTGAATAGGAAAAGATAGAAATTTTTTTTTTGGATTGGAAGATTTCAAAATTAACGTCAATACCCCTTTTAATAGGTTTCTGGTGTGAAGGAAAGGGACACCATTGATGATATATTGAATAACAATCACTGTAAACTTCTTTGCTAAAGAGCAGCCACCTTTACATTTATTCGGCGTTTGAAAGTGATTCTCTTAAGCTCCTTTTCGAAAGGTTATTTTAATTGTTTATAGATATTATTATTAATCCTGCAAGGCTAAGTCCAGCACCTGGTTCATTGTTTTTACATAATGAAAAGTTACCCCTTTAATGTATGCCGGATTAATTTCCTGCACATCTTTTTCGTTGTGCCAGCATAAGATGATTTCTTTTAATCCGGCTCTTTTTGCAGCCAGTATTTTTTCTTTAATGCCACCTACCGGCAACACCTGTCCGCGCAATGTAATTTCACCAGTCATGCCCAAGTAAGGTTTTACTTTTCGTCCTGTAAAAGCCGATGTAAGCGCTGTAAGCATGGTAACGCCGGCGCTTGGGCCGTCTTTAGGAGTAGCGCCTTCGGGTACGTGAATGTGCGCTGTTTTCTTTTCAAAAACAGATGTTTCAATACCAAATCGTTTGGCATTAGATTGCAAATAAGAAAGTGCTGTAGCTGCACTTTCCTTCATTACATTTCCTAAGTTGCCCGTTAATTTCAGTTCGCTTTTTCCTTCGCCAAGCGTGGCTTCTATAAATAAAATATCGCCACCAACAACAGTGTAAGCCAAGCCTACAGCCACTCCGGGTATGTTTGCCGCTTTGTATATTTCGTTAGTATATTTCGACCGGCCAAGGATTTTTTCTACGTCACCAACGGAAAGCACCGTTTTTACAGCCCCTTTGGTTGCCATTTGTTTGGCCTGGTAGCGCATTATGGAAGCAAGCTGACGATCCAATTCGCGAACACCACTTTCTCTGGTATAATCTTCAATAATTTTTTCCAATACCCTGTCCGAAAATTTAAACTTAGTGGTTCCTAATCCATGTGCTTCTTTTTGTTTTGGTACCAGGTGTTGTTTGGCTATTTCTATTTTTTCTTCTACCGCGTACCCGTTTAATTCAATAATTTCAAGCCGGTCGCGCAGCGCGGGTTGAATGGTTTGTAAATTATTAGCGGTTGCTATAAACAATACTTTGCTTAAGTCATATTCCAGCTCTAAATAATTATCGTAAAAAGAATTATTTTGTTCCGGATCTAACACTTCTAGCAAAGCGCTGCTTGGGTCGCCACGATGGTCGGTGCCTACTTTATCAATTTCATCCAAAATCATTACCGGGTTAGACGTTTTTGTTTTTCGGATTGATTGAACAATTCGCCCCGGCATAGCGCCAATGTAAGTTTTGCGGTGGCCGCGTATTTCGCTTTCATCGTGAATGCCACCTAAACTTAGCCGCACATATTTACGCCCAATGGCAGATGCGATGCTGCGGCCCAAAGAGGTTTTTCCAATTCCGGGAGGACCGTAAAAACATAAAATCGGACTTTTCATATCGCCCTTTAATTTCAACACGGCCAGGTATTCCAGTATTCTTTCTTTAATTTTTTGCATGCCATAATGGTCGTTATCCAAAACGTTTTTAGCATGTTTCAGGTCTATTTTATCTTCGGTATATTCTTCCCAGGGCATATCAAGCAAAAGATCCAGGTGGTTGTACACTACCGAATAATCGGGCGTGCTTGGGTGCATGCGCTCCAGCTTTTCAATCCCTTTTTTAAACACTTCTTTGGTAGCTTCATTCCATTTTTTGCCTTCCGCCTTTTTCTTCATGTCGGCAATTTCGCGGTCGTTGGCATCGCCACCCAACTCGTCTTTTATGCTTTTTAGTTGCTGCTGTAAAAAGTAGTCGCGTTGCTGCTTATCAAGCTCAGCGCGGGTTTTATTGGTTACTTTGTTTTTTAGCTCGGCAAACTGCAGTTCCTTTTGAAGTATTTGCATTAACAAGTCGGCACGTTCGCGAATGTTGTTAATGGTGAGCAGAGATTGTTTTTCTTTTACATCGGTATTTAAATTGCTGGAAACAAAATGGATTAAAAACGAAGGGCTTTCAATGTTTTTTAAAATCACCGATGCTTCGGAAGGAATGTTTGGCGATAACTGAATGATTTCTGTTGCAAGATCTTTGATATTAGATACGTAGGCTGCAAAGTCGGGCTCGGGCGAGGCGTCCTCGTCTTGCAGCACTCTGATGTTGGCTTTAAAATAAGGGTCGTCGGTTATAATGTTTTCTACGGTAAACCGGTTTTTCCCTTGTATAATAATGGTAATGCCGCCATCGGGCATTTTTATTTGTTTCACAATCATGGCAACGGTACCAATTGTTTCTAAATCTGTTACTTCGGGTTCTTCAATGCTGCTATCTTTTTGTGCAATTACGCCAATTAATTTATCGCCTTTGTAAGCATCGTTAACGGCTTTAATGCTTTTATCGCGGCCAACGGTAATGGGCAGCACAACGCCTGGAAACAAAACCGTATTTCTAAGTGGCAATAGTGCTAATTCAGCCGGAATATCATTTTTATTAAACTCCTCGTCAGTTTCGTTCATTGGAATGATGGGCAAAAAATCCATCTCGTCTTCTGGTTTCAAAAAAAAGTTCAAATTCACAGGTTTAAATATAAAAGTACAATGCCGCAAAGCGGCGAGCGGGCAAAGTTAACACACGATTGCCGAGCTGTCAACAGCAATACACCGAATAATCTGATGCGGAGGTGCAAGGCAAATAAAAAATCCCCGGCGAAACAGCCGAGGATTTTTCAAATACCCTTTTTTAAATGTTTTTATAGCGCGAAACCAACCGACAATTGAAAGCCCTGATTCTTCCATTCATTTTGATTGTCCAGGTCGTTGATGTTGTTTAAGCCAATCATATATCTTCCGGTAAACCGCAGCTTGCTGATGTTGATAGTGGCACCGCCAAGCATGGAAAGATCGCCTTTAGAAAACGCCTCTTTTCCGTTTTCAACCAGGTTTTTTTCCTGGTTTAACAAAATACCAAACTGCGGTCCGGCTTGCAACGTCAGCGCATTGCCAAGCTCGTAATTTAATAAAAGCGGAACCGACAAATAATTAAGCTTTACGGAACGCTCGTCGCCAAAATTTACTGCATCCTGATAAACGGCTTCAAAGCTGGTGTCCACTCTTGTTTGAAACTGGTTGAACAATACTTCGGGCTGCAAACTCAGCTTTTCACCCAAACCAATTTCTGCAAAGCCACCTAAATGATATCCATAACGGAATTCATCTTTAAAAGACTTACCATCAATTTTTGTAATGTTTGCGCCTGCTTTAATACCAATATTAAACTGGGCCATAGACGCTTGTGCAAAGAAGAGAGCAGCAATGAAAGGGATTAATTTTGTTTTCATAAAAAAGATTATTCTGGGTGAGCTTCAAGTATAATGCCACTGCAATCAAGAGGCTGTTAAATTTGATTTAATTCAATCGAACACCAAAGCCGCATTTATTACAAAGCCAGTGGTTAAATTCTTTTCTGTTGCAGGAAAATAATAATCCAGCGAAACCTGCGGCTGCAACGAAAAGGAGCCAAAAGAAAAACTGCTTTTTAAAAACATCGTTGTGGATAGCGGCCTAAAATCAAAAGTATCGTCTAGCTGCACACTTTCCGAAGTAAACAATACATTAGGGCTATTGCCTTTAAACACGGCAGTAGAGCTTTTTTGATTAAAACCAAACCGTTGCGTGCCGCTGTTTAGTGAAACCTGCGGTGTAAGCCGAATGGAACTGTTGGCGCCAAGTTTCTCGTGCCAGTAAAAATCATGTTTAAAAGAAAGCGCAACCGAAAGATCGGAAATATGTTCTTCAGACACCACCTGGGTAGTGGGAACTGGTTTTTTACGAATCTTTTTAATGTATTCTTTACGCTCGGAATATTCTTTACGACTGCCCCAACCATAAGCAACGGTTAATGAGGGTTTTGACCACCAACGTTTATATTGTAAGTAGAAATTGACTTCGTTTTGCAGCGGCGAGGTGTAAAATGAGAGCGAATCTTTTGTAAAAAAACGTGTAAACCCAATGCCGGTAGCTATTGCCATGCTGCGCAGATAATCGTATGAACCGGTTGCAGCAAACTGGTAAGGAGCAAGGGCTTTTTCGGGTGTTTTAATGATCGATGCCGAACCATTTATTCCCAGTCCGCTTTTATGAAAAAAACCAACAGAAGGAGTGATGTTTATTTTCTGCTCTGCCTTTAATGATGTACCCGACCGCGATTGGAAATTGTACACCCCATTGCCCACACCCACATTCAGGAGCACCATGCTTCGGGGAGCGGTTAACGAATCTAAAAAGCCGGCGAGCTCAGAAAAAAGATCTTCATAATAAAGCGTGCTGTCTTTTGCAGGTTTTACTTTTTGAGCGTGCACAGCTGCGCAGCAAAAGCAACCGGCAAACAGAACAAAAAACTTCTTAAGCATCACATGTTTCATTAAAGTTGAAAGATAGCAAAAACCTTTAAAAAAGGGGCGCAAAAGAAGGTTACATAAGGGTACACATTAAACGAAGTGTATTTGGTTTAGGTGGTTAGCTCCAGCACCGTAATTTCTGGTAAAATGCCCACGCGCCCAGGATAACCAATAAAACCAAAGCCTCGGTTTACATAAAGTTTTTGTGCGCCGGATTGGTACAAGCCAGCCCATTGTTTATACACGTATTGCACGGGGCTCCATTTAAGCCACGGAACTTCAATGCCAAACTGCATGCCGTGTGTATGTCCGGAAAGCATTAAGTCTATATCGCTGTATTTTGGAATTACTTCGGCATCCCAATGCGAAGGATCGTGGCTCATTAAAATTTTAAACGGAACATTTTCTACGCCGGCGTAAGCTTCTTTTAACCTTCCATATTTTGGAAATCTGGCTTTGGCGCTCCAGTTTTCTACACCCAGCAGGGCTATTTGTTGGCCTTCCTTTTCAAAGAGTTTATGTTCGTTTTGCATTAAGTTCCAGCCAAGGCGCGCATGCGTTTCTTTTAATTTGGTTAGATTTTTTTCACGCTCCAGCGGGCTTGCCCATTGAACATAATCGCCATAATCGTGATTGCCTAAAACCGAATACACGCCCATTGGCGCTTTCAACTGGCTAAACACATGGAGCAAGTCTTCCATTTCATCGGCTTTATTATTAACCAGGTCGCCGGTAAATAAAATAAGATCGGGCTGTAGTTGCATAATCTGATCAATACCGTGTTGCACCGCAGCCTGGTCCGTAAGCGATCCGCTGTGTATGTCTGATATCTGAACAATTTTTAAACCCTTAAAAAGGGGTGGAAGATTTTTGAAATGGAGCGAAACCCGTTTTATCTGGTAATTATACTTATTAGAAAACCCATACAAAAGGGTACCAAAAAGGCCGCCGCCAACGGCAATGCCCAACCAGCTTAAAAATCTGGATCGGCTAATGCGCACGCCATCCTGAAAGTCGGCTCCTTCGGTGTTATTAAAAAATGTTTTGCCGGCAACCCATTGCAGTCCACGCCGGATGTCGTCTATCAAAATAAAAACGGCTGTTATCAACTTGCCAAAAAAAAGCCCCAGCAAAATAGCAAATAAAACCGCGCGAAGGCCTTTTGGCAACGTATCAAAATTTAAATAAGGAAGGGCTATCAGGAGTAGAATGGCTAAGATAGAAAGAGTCCAGTAAGTTATGAAAATAACAGATCGGGTTTTTGGTCCTGCCGACTGTGCCACCACTTTAATTGCCTGGAAAACATAAAAGTCCAGTAATATCATTAACCCAATTAGCACAAACCTGAACGGAGAATTACCCATAAGCCACAAAAGTAAGCAGCAGGTAAGCAAAGTTTTCACAATCCTGTTTCAGGTCTCTCTTTTACGTTATTCCTGTTTGGGATGCCGTATTTTTGCGCAGTTTCCATTAAATTAAAGGTTATGAAGCTTACCTTTTACGGACATTCAACTTTCAGCGTGGTAGCAGGCGGCAAAACACTTTTGTTCGACCCTTTTATTACCCCGAATGAAGCTGCTAAACACATAGATATTAATAGTATTCAACCCGATTACCTGTTGCTTTCGCACGCACATTCCGACCATGTGGCCGACGCGGTGGCTATTGCAAAAAGGAGCAATGCCACAGTAATTACATCTTTTGAAATAGCCGAATGGATAAGTAAACAAGGAGTGTTACACACGCACCCCATGAACACGGGTGGTAAAAAAGAATTTGATTTTGGAACTGTTAAATGCGTGAACGCTATTCACTCGTCGCAATTACCCGATGGAGGCTATGGTGCAAACCCAATGGGTTTTGTAGTAACTACTAATGATAAAAACTTTTATTTTAGTGGCGACACAGCGCTGACGATGGATATGCAATTAATACCGCGTTGGGCGAAGCTTGATTTTGCTGTTTTGTGTATTGGCGACAATTTTACAATGGGGTACGAAGATGCCATTGAAGCAGCCAATATGGTAGGTTGCAAAACCGTTGTTGGTGTTCATTACGATACGTTTGAATATATAAAAATTGATCACGGGAAAGTGGCGCAGGCGTTTGCGGCAGCAGGCATTATGTTACATTTACCGGCGATTGGCGAAACCATTGATTTGTAAGCCAGAAAGTGAAACATGCGGAAAAGGGTTCATCAGAAAACAGAATCGCAACAGAACCCCGGACCAGGCACGGGTGTAAACTGTGCCACAGACGCGGCATAAAGGAACTGCTGCTGAAAATCAGGGATTAAAAATTGAGCACTGTAAAACATCGGTGTATCAAAACTTTCTTTTTTTGAGAAGAATATTATGGCAAGAATAATAGGTGTAGCCAACCAAAAAGGCGGAGTGGGAAAAACAACAACAGCCATTAATTTGGCAGCTAGCTTTGCTGTGCTGGAATTTAAAACATTGCTTGTAGATGCCGACCCTCAGGCAAACAGCACCACTGGCGTAGGGTTCGATTTGCAAAACGTAACGCAAAGCCTGTACGATTGTATGGTAAACAACGCATCGGCGCAGGATGTATTGTTAAAAACAGATATTCCAAACCTCGATTTAATTCCGTCGCACATAGACCTGGTAGGGGCCGAAATAGAAATGATCAATTCGCCCAACCGCGAAGGTGTTTTAAAAAGCCTGCTGGAACCGATAAGAAATAATTACGATTTTATTGTTGTTGATTGTTCGCCATCGCTTGGTTTAATAACAGTAAATGCGCTCACCGCTGCCGACTCGGTAATTGTGCCGGTGCAATGCGAATTTTTTGCACTGGAAGGTTTGGGAAAACTATTAAACACCATTAAAATTGTGCAAAGCCGCTTAAATAAAGAGCTGGCAATTGAAGGTATTTTAATGACGATGTACGACGGCCGTTTGCGCCTGAGCAACCAGGTGGTGGGCGAGGTGCGCCGCCATTTTGAAGACCTTGTGTTTGACACGATAGTGCATCGTAATTCAAAGTTAAGCGAAGCGCCAAGCGTGGGCAAGCCGGTTATTTTATACGATGCCAACAGCAAAGGATCGATGAATTACCTGAACCTGGCCAAAGAAATATTGCAAAAGAACAACCTTACTAAAATAAAGCACGAAGAACGCACAATGAAAGTTTAAAAGAAAGAATTAACCTTCAAATACACCCCTTTTGTAAGGGTTTTATGTTATGAAAAAGGCATCTTGTTTTAACCATCGTTTAACCGGCAAAAACAGACATGAGTACTTCTAAACAAAACAAAGACGCTTTGGGCAAGGGCATTCGCTCCTTGTTGCAAGGTATCGACTCTGACCTTAAAAACACCGCCGGTGCTTTGCAAAACAGCGTGGTGCAGGAAGCTACCACTTCTATGCGTATTGCTGTTGAAAACATTGAACCTAACCCAAAACAACCACGAAAAGATTTTGATGAAAGCTCGCTCCAAGAGTTAGCTAACTCAATTAAACTGCACGATATTATTCAGCCGGTGACAGTGGCTAAACTGCATGGCAATAAATACAGGTTAATTGCCGGAGAACGCCGCTGGCGCGCTTCCAAACTGGCCGGATTAAAAGATATTCCTGCTTATGTACGTCAGGCAAATGACCAGGAATTATTGGAGTTGGCCTTGCTCGAAAACCTGCAACGCGAAGACCTGAACGCTATGGAAATTGCACTCTCGTACAAACGTATGATGGATGAATTAAGCCATACGCAGGAACAGGTGGCCGAACGCATGGGAAAAGACCGAAGTACCGTTACTAACTATATTCGATTACTAAGGCTTCCGCCCGATATTCAGATTGCGGTGCGTAACTGCGAAATAAGCATGGGGCATGCGCGTGCATTAATAAATGTAGATACCATTGACAAACAGTTATATATTTTTGATGAGATAAAAACAAAAGGATTATCGGTGCGTCAAACCGAGCTGCTGGTGCGCAATATTTATAAAGATGGTGAAGAAAAAAAGGCGGTGCCTGCAAGCCTTCCGCAAGCCTATCAAAAAGTAGAAGACAAGCTTGCCTCGCATTTTAGCACTAAAGTAAAGTTGCGGCACAGTAAAAACGGAAGCGGGCAAATTAGTTTTGATTACTACTCGCTGGAAGAACTAAATAAGTTACTCGATCAAATGAATGTAAGCATTGATTAAAAAATACTTATATATTCCAACCTGTTTTGCAATCTTTTTTTTGTTGAAGACAGAAAGTTTCGCGCAGGTAATTCGGGATTCCACGGGTACAAAACTAGTAGTGGTAGCTAATTCGGTTGGGTCGAAACAAGATTCTGTAATCCTATACGATTTGCCGCGAAAGGCGGCTATCCGCTCGGCAATAATTCCCGGTTGGGGGCAGGTGTATGTACGCCGCGATATGAATGGTTCTTTCTTTAAAAAGTATTGGAAAGTACCCGTAATATATGGAGCATTGGGTACATCGGCAGGCGTGTTTGTGTACAACGTAAAAAACTACCGCATGCTTCGGTTTGCGTATCAGGCCACTTACAAAGCATCGCTGCCAAACTTCGATTCTTTAAATCCACGACCGGGTCCTTTTCGCGATTCTACTGATTATTTTAAAATAAACCCCCGGCTTATTGGTTTGGATCAGGCATCACTAAAATATAACAGGGACGAGTTTCGGCGCAACGTAGATTATTCGGTGTTGTTTTTTATTTTGTTGTGGGGATTAAATGTGGTAGACGCAACAGTAGATGCGCACTTGAAATCCTTTGATGTAAGTCCGGACATTAGTTTGCGAATTAAACCTGGTTACAGCGAAATGGCACGCACTAACGGAATTAGCGTGGTACTAACGTTTAAATAAATTTCATCTATGCGCATTGCGATAATTGGTTATGGAAAAATGGGCCGGCTTATAGAAGAAATTGCCTTAAAAAAGGGGCATGAAATCACGCTAAAATTAACTGCCGCAAACGAGGCCGATTTCAATATTGAAAGTGCAACTAACGTAGATGTAGCCATTGAGTTTACCCTGCCGGAAGCAGCTCTCAAAAATGTAAAAAAATGTATTGATCTGCAAGTGCCGGTTGTATGCGGCTCTACAGGTTGGAATAAGCAGTTAGCCGAAGCAAAACAATATTGTATAGCGCACAACGGCGCCTTTTTATACTCCCCTAATTTCAGCATTGGCGTAAACATTTTTTTTGAGCTGAATAAAAAACTTGCTGCCTTAATGAACCATCAGCCGGAGTACGATGTTACAGTAAAAGAAGTGCATCATACTCAAAAAAAGGATGCGCCGAGCGGTACTGCCGTAACCCTTGCCGAACAAATTGTAGCAGAAATAGATTGCAAAAAGGGATGGGCTGCTTCGGGTTCTTCTGCTGCGGATCAGATACAAATTATCAGCGAGCGTATTGAACCTGCGCCGGGCACACACCACGTACTTTACCGTTCCAGCATAGATAGCATTGAACTTATACATACAGCGCATAACCGCCAGGGCTTTGCTTTTGGCGCTGTTTTAGCAGCCGAATTTCTGGCGCATAAAAAAGGAGTTTTTCAAATGGCCGATGTGTTGAAACTTTAAAGTTTTACTGTTGTTTCTTCTTTTAAATTGCGCAGCATGTCTTCCGTCATTCGCACCAAATCATATTCTGGTTTCCAGCCCCAGTCTGCCTGCGCTTCCGAGTCGTTAATACTTTGCGGCCAACTGTTTGCAATAGTCTGGCGGTAATCGGGTTTGTAATCAATGGTAAATTCTGGGATATGCGTTTTAATTTCAGCACCAATTTCTGCTGGCGAAAAACTCATTCCCGAAATGTTATAGGATGTTCTGGTTTTAATTTTCTCTTTTGGCGCTTCCATTAATTCGATGGTTGCCCGTAGCGCATCCGGCATGTACATCATGGGCAAATAGGTATCTTTTTCTAAAAAAGATGTGT
>JBBSRB010000088.1:0-13218 GCA_038243445.1 Chitinophagales bacterium
CGTAGAGTCGCCGGTGGCTATTGTGTTGCTGTCAATGGTAGAAGAAGGTTCGGTAGTAGCTGGTTCGGTACAGCCCCACATAAATATAAATAAAACGAAACAGATCTTGCACATAGGGGTATTATTTAAAGCTTCATTCAAACCCTAAGGTAGTGGCTTTTTTATAACTATTAATTTTGATCAATCTACCCCTTTTCTAAACCTTTTAAAGCTTTTAAAAATATCGTCCAATCAAACTTTATAGTGGCTGGCATTATAGTTGAAACTGATGCCGCAAAGAATATTATGTACCAGGATAAAGTAACTACCCGTGAAGAAGCCCTTTCGCACTTATTTTTTCATTGCTGCTTAAAAGATGCCGAATACACCACCGAAGAACTCAACGCGCTTTCTGAAAAGATGGTAATAGGTGGCTTAAACGATGACTTGAATTTTACGGAGGAAATGCAAAAGTACAAAAGTTACTTTGGCGCAATTGAAAACGATGAAGCTTACATTAACTACCTGGTACATTTAATTCAACCGGCAAACAACCTGGCGCTTTACTCCTATTGCGTAGAACTTTGTTTAAGCGATTCGGTTTTTGCCCAACAGGAAGAAACACTGTTACTTAAAATTGGCGCAGCGCTTGACGTAGAAAACAGCGAGCAATCAACAATAAATAAGTTGATAGTGCAACGGAATATTGTAGAAGTGCAAAAGCTATTTTAAGCAGCACTTCTTTCTTTTAATGATGTTGAAAAAAAACGCTGAAAAAACCTTTGAAAAAGGGTTTGAAGACAAGGCTTTTTAAAAATGGATAGCACCATGTTTGTACAACAAATCAAATTATAACAGAATGGAAATGCAGGATGTAATTATCGTTGGCGGTGGCCCCGCAGGCTTAAATGCAGCCGTGGTGCTGGGCCGCTGCCGCAGGAAAGTAATTGTTTTTGATACTTCTCAACACCGAAACCGCTGGTCGCATGGCTTGCACAACTATTTAACCCGCGATCATATTCCACCCCGAGATTTTATAGATATCTGCCAGGAAGAACTGGAAAAATACGGCGTGCAGCGCATCCCAAAAAAAATAATAAATGCCCTTAAAAACGGCAATACACATTTTGTGGTGCACGATGAAGAGGGTACCACTTATCATTCTAAAAAACTATTGTTGGCCACCGGACTGACAGACAAGGTACCCAACATAGAAGGCTTTAAAGAAATGTACGGCACGTCCGTTCACCATTGTCCGTACTGCGATGGCTGGGAAGCCAAAGACAAAAAGTTGGGCGTATATGCCCGCGATAAGGACGGATCGGAACTGGCGCTTGCGCTAAAAGGCTGGAGCGCTAACGTAACGCTTTATACCGACGGAAAAGGAAAATTGAAACCCGAAAAAATTAAAGAATTGCACGCTAACAATATTTCCATTGTGTTACTGAAAGTAGCAAAGCTTGCCGGCACTGAGGGACAAATTGAAAAAGTTGTTTTTAAAAACGGCGACGAACTTCCGTGTGATACGCTCTTTTTTGTAAATGGTTTTGAGCAACAGTGCGACGTTGCCGAAAATTTTGGCTGCGAAGTAAACCGTAAAGGCGTGGTGGTTACCAATCGGTTTCAACAAACAAATATTCCAGGCTTTTATGTGGCTGGCGATGCCTCCCGCGATATGCATTTTGTGGTGGTTGCTGCCGCCGAGGGCGCCAAGGCCGGCGTAATGATAAATAAAGAATTACAAAAAGAAATCAGCGACAAACTTTTAGCCGAAAATAAGGAGGGAAAAAAGGAAAGCGATGCCTGATTTAAGATTTTTTAATCAGCGTTTTAGATTCTTCTATAATACAGCCAGCCATTTTCATAAAGGCTTGCTGTGCTTCTTCCGAAAAAATTATTTCGGTTACATCTTTAGCATTGCCGGTTAGCTTAATTGAAAGTACTTTCTTAATGGACAGGTTTTTTAAAGCCGAAGGCGTGGTTTCCACGTTTCTAAAAACAATAGAAAAAAGCCCTTCACAATTCATTGAACTGTTGTTTTTAAATGTTCCTTTTAAACGTCCACCCTCGTATAATAAAACCGCAGTGGATTTATCATCAAAGCATTTTCCTTCCTGCCCATCGTTCACCGAAAAAATAAATTCAATCTCCGTTTTGTTTGCATCGGCGGAAATCAACGTGCGCGCCGAGCCACCCCCAAAAGGTTTAAATCCTGTAGTCAGCTTTGTTTCTTTAGAGTACGGATCAACCAATGTTTTAATAGCACAATCTTGCGCGGCTGTAAAAAGAGGAAACGAAAGCAAAAGAACAAACAGGCTTTTCATGTGTTTAGATTAAGACTAAAAATAACCTTTGTATTTTTCATTTAGCAAGAAAGAGGTGTTAAAAAGGGCACAAACCCGGTTTTTATAATTATTGCTCTAAAGCGTTTATTTTGCACCGCGTACCTGCAACCAAAACAATGTACTGTACACTAAAATGATTAGATTAGAATACTTTGAAAGATCAGACTTTAACCAATTAATAGAATGGGTACATGACGAACAGCTAATGACCAACTGGGCGGGATCGCTTTTTCGGTTTCCCCTAAATGAAAAAAGCTTGGACTGGTACCTGGAAAACTCCAACGATTTGCAAACATCCGATGTGCTTATTTATAAAGCTGTGGAAACAGCTACCGGCGCAGTCGTCGGGCACATATCACTTGGTTCTATCAACCGCGATGAAGGTTCTGCACGCATTTCGAGAGTATTGGTGGGAAACACCGCAAAAAGGGGTTCGGGTATTTGTGGCGGAATGATGAAAGCTATTTTAAAGATTGGGTTTGAGGAGTTACAGCTTCACCGCATTTCGCTGGGTGTGTACGATGTTAATACCGCTGCAATCAGGTGCTACCAAAAAACAGGCTTTGTAACCGAAGGATTATTGCGTGAGGTAAAAAAATTTAACAACGAATACTGGAGTTTGTTTGAAATGAGCATTTTAGAAAACGAGTGGCGTTTGCTGCAACCCCTTTCAACTGCTGTAAAAACAAATACATTCAGTAGTGAATAATAAAAGCTACACTGCCTTTTTACATTAGTTTAAAACACCCTTATTAAAGGGCCATGCAGCCGGCAAAAGTTAGCTATTATCGGCCGATTCTGCAACAGGTTCTGCCGGAATTTCATCCTGCGGTTGTGCCAGGCATTTAAAACTCATTTGAAATTTAGTGTTCATGCCTACATTATAATCGTTCTTTAAAAAAAGCTCTTTTATTACCGGATCGCCCAATAAAACCTGCGCCAGGTTAGACGCAAGCGGAGAAGAAATGATAACGTTATCTACACGGCCCTTACTAAACACAATATTAAACTTGTACCCCGATTTGCGGGCAATTCCCGCGCGTTCAAAATCCGGCAAATTCAAATCAAGTGTTTGATCGGCAGCGGCGGTTTTTTTTAATAAAATGCGAATAATAGGCAGGTACTTGTTCCAAACATTTGTGTACATAACGGTAAATTTTAATTAAAGCGGCAGGTTTTTAACTTATAAAAAAACAGGGCGGTAAGACAAAGGTTCAAAAAAAATGGATTACCAACCAATTAATGTTACGTGAAAGATGTTTTTTTCAGTTGGCTGCCCAGTTAGCAACCGCCTCAAAAGCACTAAAAAGGGCACAAGAAGTATTTATTAATACTAAAACTAAAAATCAAAACAGATATTATTTAAAATTTGTGCACATTTGCACCCTACTATGAAACACCTGATATTACCCGCCATTTTCGGCCTTTTTCTTCAGGCATGCAACACCGCACCTGCCGACAACAAAGCGCCGTCTCAAGCAAACGTTTCGGAAAGCGTTAAAAAAGATTCAGGCACCCTTTCTGCTCCTACAAAGGTTGCAGATGCCGCCACCATACTTTCGCAAAAGCAAGTGCCTGTTTTATGTTACCACCATATAAGAAATTTAAAGCCAAACCAAAGCAGCCGCATGTTGGATTATAGCGTGCCCATTCAAAACTTTAAAGATCAAATGCAGTCGCTGGCAGATAGTGGCTACCAAACCATTACGCCCGATGAATACGAAGCGTACTTAACCACTGGCGCTCCGTTGCCGCTAAAACCAATCATGCTTACCTACGACGACACCGATGAAGAGCAATACAGCATTGCTTTACCAGAAATGGAAAAGCACGGTTTTAAAGGCGTTTATTTTATTATGACCATTTCTATTGGCCGCCCGCGCTACATGACAAAAGAACAAATAAAAGACCTTTCAGATAAAGGTCATGTAATTGCTTCGCACACCTGGGACCATCACAACGTAAAAAAATACACCGAAAAAGATTGGGACGTTCAGTTTCTAAAAACAAAAGAAAAGCTTGAAGCGTTAACCGGAAAACCAGTAGTTCATTTTGCCTATCCTTTTGGTTTATGGAACAGAGCCGCCATACCCGAACTGGAAAAACGAGGCTACAAAACGGCTTACCAGTTATCCGACAGAACCCGCGATACGCTGGCACCTCTTTACTCACTTCGCCGAATGATAGTACCCGGAACCTGGAACACGACAACCATGCACAAGTACATAAAGGGAACGTTTAATTAAAATTTCTTAACGCAGCGCTTCAAAGGCATACCTGGCGTTGCTCCAAAATTCATCAAGAATTATAACGCGTGGTTTAAAAAACGAAATAATTTGTGGCCAGTCTTCTTTTCTAAAAATAGAAACTCCGGGGAGCTCTCTATAAATGCGGCTGACTGTTTTACCCCATTCATCTTGGGTATGTAAGCTCCACGTCCACTCTTCCCCTATAAAGCTGTGTAAAAGGGGGCGCATTTGGCCAAACTGGTTAAAATACACTTCCTGCAACGCGACATCAGATTGCGCTATCTCAATGGCAATAACGGCTTTTGAAAGGTTTGCTTCCATTTTAAAATACACCCCTTTTTCGCCTGTTTTGTAGTTTAGCCACGATACTCTTTCGCCATCTGCCGATGTTACCGGGGACATATACTGTCCGAAAACGGTCCAAAACTCCCGCCGTAAGCTCGATGCTTCTTGCCTGGTGTACATAATATGCCGGCAAAGTTAGCCGGCTGCCCTTGACTAAAACAAACAAAATAGGTAGTTTACCTATACCCTTTTAAAGAGGTTTTTTTCACCGCTGGGGTGCGGCTTCCCCAAAGGGCGCTGCAGCTACCAGCACTAAGTTCTCTTTTAGCCGCACATTTCTTCGGCACGCTTTTCCACTTACTTAAGTACAAATAACTTATATGAAAACAGCAATTAAAGGCGAAACAACAAAAGAACCACGCGATGACTTTCATTTGGGAACTTTTATCACAATGGTATTTTTAGTGCTCTCGTTTGTTGCAGCTTCTTTTTACATTTTAATTTCAAGCTACCTCGAAATCAACTGACCTCTTTCATTAGTTATATTTTTAGCGCCTTGTATTTACGAGGCTTTTTTATGTTTAAGAAAACGAGCCAACCACCTATCATTACAACTTAAAAAATGGAACCGCTTACCTTTGCCGCATGAACAACGAGTACACAATTTCGAGTGCGGTATTGGCTGATGTGCCGCAATTGGTGTTACTGATTAATAGTGCTTACCGTGGCGAAGAAGCAAAAAAAGGATGGACACACGAAGCCGATCTTATAGACGGTTCTATTAGAATAGACGAAGAATCTTTGGTTGAATTAATGTGCGGCAAAAGCACTGCTATATTAAAATGCACGGGCGTACACAACGCTATTGTTGGATGTGTATATTTAGAAAAACAGGATAGTCAATTATACCTCGGAATGCTTTCGGTATCGCCGCTTTTGCAGGCTTCTGGCATTGGAAAGAAATTGTTGCAAGCCTCGGATAGCCATGCCGAGAAGCTTGGCTGCAAGAGTATTTACATGCACGTAATTCCGGTGCGGCACGAGTTGATTGCCTGGTACAATCGCAATGGTTACCACGATACAGGCAGGCGTAAACCTTTTCCGGATACGAACCGTTTTGGTACGCCGCGGCAGCCACTTGAATTTTGTGTGTTAGAAAAAAAAGTTTTAGTCCATGAATTGTGATTTATTTCAGGTAAGACAGTATCCAATCGTTTAGTTCAAAGCTAAAAAAATAAAAACTCTATAACTGCTAACATGCTGCACCTACCCTTTTTTGAAGGTTTTTTATTCAAAATTTTATCTTTAAATCATGGCCAAACTTAGCGTGAACATAAACAAAATTGCTACGCTGCGAAACAGCCGCGGAGGCAATAACCCCAATGTGGTAAAAGCCGCCATTGATGCGCAGCGCTTTGGCGCAGATGGCATAACCGTGCATCCCCGACCCGATGAACGCCACATTCGTTATGATGATGTGCGCCAAATTAAAGGCATTATTACCACCGAATTTAATATTGAAGGAAATCCAAAAGAACAAAAGTTTATTGATCTTGTTTTAGAAACAAAACCTCAACAGGTAACGCTGGTGCCCGATGCTTTGGGACAATTAACCTCCGATCATGGTTGGGACACTATTAGAAATCGGGATTATCTTTTGGAAATAATTCCGGTTTTTCAAAAAGAAGGAATTAGGGTCTCCATTTTTGTAGATGCTGTGATAGAACAAATTGAAGGTGCGTTTAACACCGGCACCAATCGGATAGAACTGTATACAGAAGGCTATGCACGCGGTTTTAAAAAGGACAAAGAAGCTTCCATTGAACCCTATGTAAAGGCAGCCAAAAGGGGCAAAGAGTTAGGACTTGGCATTAACGCCGGCCACGATTTAGACCTGGAAAACTTAGGTTATTTTGCTAAAAACGTTGAGGATTTAGCCGAAGTAAGTATTGGTCATGCACTTATCAGCGATGCTCTTTATCTTGGTTTTGAAAATGTAATTCAAATTTATAAACGACAGTTAACGCAATAAAAAAAACCCCTTAAAAAGGGGCCTTTTTAACCTATTTACTGAAGCATTATATTGCCGGTATTAGGGGCACGGCGGGTAAAGCAGCACTCGCCGGCGCCGAAGCGCCTACTACAGCAAGGGCGCTCGTCATTAATGTTTTCCCTAAACTACTTGCCGCCAGGTTTTCAAAAGTGCTAGCACTCTTTCGTTTTTTGTAAAGAATAAAACCCAAGGTAAGTAATGCTGCTGCTCCTAAAATGCGCACGGCAAAACCATAGCCCGCTTTTGGTATTAGCGTAGGCACCCCATCTTTATTAAATTCCGCTGCTTTTTTTACATAACGGCCGGTTGCCGGTATACCTAGTTTCCAAAAATCTTTAGACAATTTGTGTAATTCTTTTCGTGCTTCATCGCCGTACATTGCCTGGCCGTGACCACTACCAATTACATTGGGTTCCAACGCAGCCAGTTCCCGTACAGATTGAGACGCAGCAATCCAATCAGGCGTAAAATATTTAGGTGGGCCGCACACGTATTTTTTTTGAGTGATAACAGCCAACACAGATTCCTGCATAGTGGTTACAAACGCATCGCCGGAAATTAAAACGCCGTCATTTTCCCTAAACAAACTAATATGTCCGGGCGTATGTCCGGGTGTATGAATCCAACGCCAATCCTCCAGGTCAGGTAGGCTTCCATCCTGAGGCAGCTCTTCTAAACTTTCTGAAATATCAATTGGTCCGGCGGGATAAGTAAACGATAAAAGCGACATCATGCCGCCACCCACTGACGGATCGGGCGGTGGGTAAGAAGATTGTCCGGTTAAATACGGCCGCTCCATATGATGGCAATAAACCGGCACGCCCCACTCATCGGCCAACTGCTCCAACGCGCCTCTGTGATCGAAATGCGCATGCGTCATTATAATGCCTTTGGGTATAGATCCGCTGCTGCCAAAAAGTTCTTCTACCATTGCGCGTATTTTGGGTGCCGATGTTTTTAATCCGGCATCCACCAGCATCCAATCGGTTCCTTCGCGGTTTTGAATAATAAAAACGTTTACAAAAAGGTCTTTCATGCGCCAAACTCCCGGCGCCACAAAGAATACGTTGTTCGACAGTTCTCTTTCTTCTGTTGCCGACGCTTCCCGTTTATCTACTAATGCCTGCTTCATACATTTTATTTTGTGTTGTAGCAAGGGCACAAATAACATACCACAGCAAGAAACGGAGAATAGAAAAATAAAAATAGAGAAGGCTATACCCCATGAATATAAAAAAGACGCAACTGCAACCACACTAAACTAAATATTACATCAGAAAAGGAATAATGCTTTGGCCACAGGTCTTTAAACCTTTGTCTTTAATTTGTTCGCATCGCAGAAGAAAAGGAAAGCCTGGGGGCAATTTTCGCACGGTAGCTTCGCCCAATGATAATAAAAAGAGGCAATTAGGCTTCATTTAAGAAAACTCTCTTTATTGTTTCTATTGGGCTGCTACAGTTTAGCACTTAGAATTACCTTTGATAAATTCAAGTTTGGGGCAGATCTTCTATCATAATAAAAAAAATAAAGTCTTGTGGTTTTTGCAACTTTTTCATTAATTGCTGATATACAAAACGCTACATGAAACTATACGTAAAATACATGGTAAGCCAGCGTTGCAAAACCTTGGTTAAAGAAGAATTGCAGAAATTAGGTGTGCAATCGCAATACGTGGTAGTTGACCTTGGCACTGTAGATATTTTGGAAAACATAACACCAAAACAGCGCAGGCAATTAAAAGATAATCTGCTAAAAACCGGGCTGGAAGTGCTTGACAACAAAAAAAGTTTTCTTATAGAGAAAATAAAAAATGTGATCATCGATCTGGTGCATCATACAGAAGAATCGCCTGCATTAAATTATTCCGATCATATTAGTGCAAAATTAAAGTACGACTATACCTATCTGGCAAACATCTTCTCCGAGGTAAAAGGCATAACTATTCAACAATATATTATTATCCAAAAAATTGAACGGGTAAAGAAATTGCTTTTGAATGACGAATTGAATCTTACACAAATTTCTAATAAACTACATTACAGTAGTGTGGCGCATCTATCCAATCAATTTAAGAAGGTTACCGGTTTAACTCCATCTTTCTTCAAGCAATTAAAACTCAAACGAAAAACCATTGGTACGAAGGTGTGAATGATGTAAATTATTGATACAATTGTGTAACACTTTCGATTTTCATCAGAATAGTTTTGCGCTGTAATTATCCTGTTCAAATCAAAACAAGTTAATTACATTAAAAAAAATCCAATTATGAAAATCAATCCCTTCGCTATTGTGCGAATGCCATTGTGCACACGTATCGCTTCTCCTAAAATTTTCAACAACAAGTGGTTTCTGTTTTTAATGGTGGTTGCTTTTGCGTCTGGCTGTAAAAAAGTTATAGAAGAAACAGGACTCGTTGGTATTTGCCCGGAAGTTGTTTCAACCGATCCCGCAAATGGTGCTTTAAATGTAGCAACCATAAAAAAAATTACGGCAACATTTAACGAGGCTATGGATGCTTCAAGCGTTAATGCAACCACGTTTTTATTAAAACAAGGAACAAACGCTGTTTCAGGTATAGTAAGTTACTCCGGTAACACAGCAAGCTTTGCACCTACCAACCCGCTTGCACCAAATACAGTATATACAGCCACCATTACCAAAGGATCAAAAGACCAGGCGGGAACTGCGATGATTGCTGATTATGTATGGAGCTTTAATACAGGAGGTGTTCCAACTGTGGTTTCTACCGATCCTGCAAACGGAGCAATTAATGTGACGATGAATAAAAACGTTTCAGCCACATTCAGCACCTCAATGAACCCGGCAACAGTTACTGCCACTTCTTTTACACTTAAACAAGGAAACAATTTGGTTCCCGGAGTGGTAACGTATAAGGGTATGACAGCTACTTTTACACCGGCTAAACTTTTAGCAGCCAATACCGTTTACACCGGCACCATAACTACCGATACAAAGGACGAAGCAGGTAATGGATTGTCAGGTAATTATTCCTGGAGTTTTGTTACTGGCAATGTTCCAACTGTAACGGAAACAGACCCTTTAAGTGCAGCAACTGGAGTGGCGCTTAACAAAAAAATAAAGGCAACTTTTAGTGAGGCAATGGATCCTTTAACCCTTAACGGCACAACGTTTCTTTTAAAACAAGGAGCAATTGATGTTGCGGGTTCGGTTACTTACATGGGTACCTCGGCTACGTTTTCTCCCTCTGCTAATCTGCAACCGAATACCAAGTATACAGCAACCATTACTACAGACGCTAAGAATTCTGCAGGCAATGGCTTAATTAAAGATTATGTATGGAGCTTTACAACAATGGGAACATCGGCACCTCCTCCATCAATTTTAGGAAGCGCTGCTATGTTTGGTGTTTTTGGAGGAAATGCAGGGATTACCAATCAGGGATTAAACACAATAATTAATAATGGAAGTATTGGTACTACTGCTGCATCTACTTTAATAACTGGCTTTCACGATGGTACTACCGGTGATATTTATACCGAAACTCCATTGAATGTAGGGCTTGTAACCGGAAGAATATACACGGCTCCACCGCCTCCAGGCAATGCTGTTTCTTTTGTTATTGCCACCCAGGGTTTATTAGATGCAAATGCAGCCTATAACGCTATTTCCCCCGCATCTAAACCTGGCGGCACCGATCCCGGCGCAGGTGAGTTAGGTGGATTGACCCTGGCACCAGGCATTTATAAATCGGCAAGTGGTACTTTTAAAATTACCAATGGCAACCTTACACTTGATGCTATGGGCGACCCGAATGCGGAATGGATTTTTCAAACAGCCGCAGGATTAACTGTAGGTATTGCCGGACCTGCCGGTGCACGCAGTGTAACTATTATAAATGGTGGCGCAGCTAAAAATGTGTATTGGCATGTGGGCAGTGCGGCAACTATTAATGCTGCTGGCGGCGGCGTTATGACGGGTAACATCATAGCTTCTGCAGGGGTTACTTTTTCTACAGCGGGCAATGCCGTTCAAACGGTATTAAATGGCAGGGCACTTTCTTTAAATGCCTCCGTTACATTGGTAAACACAACCATCAATGTTCCTAATTAAGATATTCTAAATTCCCGCCTACGGGCGGGAACCTTTCAAAATAAATAAATTGATTCCCATTTAAAAAGATATTCTATGTTATTCGCTAATACAAAACAAAAATTTACGTTCATTTTACTTGCTTCTTTTTTTACTGGACTTACTATTCAAGCGCAAACAGCAAAACGGGTACAACCAGTTTGGTGGTTTGGAGAATCGGCTGCAGCCAACTTTAATAATTACCGGGGCACCACGCAAATGCTTAATAAAAATGTAACTGTACCAACAGCGTTTCATAAAGGCAATGGCATTAAACCTTACGCTTCTTTATTAACTGAGTACCGTCCAAATAGAGTATGGGGCGGTATGCTGAATATAGCGTTCGATAACCGTGGTGGAAAATTTGACCAGGTAATGGCTCCTTGTAACTGTCCGGCAAATTTATCTACCAACCTAAGTTATATTGCAGTTGAGCCAAGTGTAAGAGTTGCACCTTTTTCATCCGCTTTTTATCTTTTTGCCGGACCTACTTTAGGTATCAACATCTCCAAAACTTTTGATTATACTCAAGACAAGCAAACAGATAAAAGAGGCGATTGGAGTGATCTACGGAAAACTCTAATTTCTGCTCAGGCAGGTGCGGGCATAGACATTCCGCTTTCTGCGCGGGCAAGTACTACGCAAATGACACTATCACCGTTTACATCTTTTCAAACAAATCTTGGTCAGGAACCGCGTTCAGCAGGATCGTGGTCTGTTTTCACTGTTCGTGCAGGTATAGCACTTAAATTTCGAACATCTAAAAAAGCATCACCAGTTACATCTGCAATGGACCCTGA
This sequence comes from Chitinophagales bacterium, assembly GCA_038243445.1. Classification (GTDB taxonomy): domain Bacteria; phylum Bacteroidota; class Bacteroidia; order Chitinophagales; family Chitinophagaceae; genus Flavisolibacter. The sequence goes on from JBBSRB010000088.1 coordinate 11,823, forward strand.
AGATGCTCCTATCGAAAATGAAGTGCAGTTTTCTGTTCGGGCACCAAAAGTGGTTCCGTTAGAGCGCCAGGTGAAAGAAACTTTCCCGTTACGTAACTCAGTGTTTTTTAATGCCGGATCTACAGAAATTCCGGCTCGATATGTACAGTTGACCAACGCACAGGCTATGGCCTTTAAAGAAGAGCAACTGCAGCAAAGCCAACCCAACAATTTAAATAGCGGTCGTTCGGTTAGACAATTGGCAGTGTACCATAACATTTTAAATATCATAGGTGATCGTTTAAGAGCTAATTCGGGGAGCACAATCTTTTTAAGCGGCGCTGCTGATAAAAATCCAACGGAAGGAAAATTACTTGCAGAAAACATCAAACAATACTTAGTAACAAGTTTTGGTATTGATGCCTCCAGAATAAGTACGGAAGGAAGAAATAAACCGGTAGTTCCATCTGAACAACCTGGCGCAACTGCGGAACTTACCTTATTAAAAGAAGGCGACCGCAGGGTTGATATTTCAAGCACCTCATCGGAACTGTTGTTACAGGTGGGTGGCGTCACATCACAGTTCTTAAAGCCCGTGCAAATAATTGCCGTGCAACAAGACCCATTAGACAGTCATGTGATTTTTACAGCAGGTGGAGCTAAGCAATTGTTACAATCGTGGAAACTAAATATTACAGATGAACAAGGTAATGTGCAAAGTTTTGGACCTTACACAACAGAGCAGGCTTCAGTTTCGGGCAAAACAATTTTAGGCACCAGTGCCCAGGGCAATTATAAAATAACAATGCTGGGACAAACAAAAAGTGGTCGGTTATTTGAAAAGGAAAGTTCTGTTAGTTTGATGAAAGCAGAAGACCAAAAACAAGAAGGTCTGCGGTACAGCATATTGTTTGATTTTGATAACTCGAAAACAATTGCCTCTTATAAAAAATTTCTTACCGATATAGTAGCTCCGTTAATTACGGAAAATAGTACGGTACATATTCATGGGCATACCGATGTTATTGGTGATGAAAAATACAACCATTCATTATCGCATGAAAGAGCAATGGGAACGCAGCAAATTATTGAACTTGCTTTATCGAACACTGTAAAAAAGACGGTGAAATTTGAAACTTCTGGATTTGGTGAAGAGGCGGGCACTGCACCATTTAGTAACAACCTTCCCGAAGAACGTTTTTACAATAGAACAGTAATAATTGATATTGTTCCAAATAAATAATTCTCAGGAATTAGATTATTTCGTTTGAAGGATGCAATAGACCGTCTTAATGTAAAATATTAAGACGGTCTTTCCGTTTTAAAACCTTATTCTAATCTATAATAAATGGTTTCGGGCGCTTAAGACTAAATTAAATAACATGTCCTAACTTATCTCGCTTGGTTTGTAAATACC
>JBBSRB010000089.1:0-12856 GCA_038243445.1 Chitinophagales bacterium
AAATTTTATCGTCCGATTTTAGCGTGCCCAACATCAGCGTTGTAATGGCTGCCATGCCCGAGGCATGTAAAATACCCTTTACTTCAAAGTCTAATCCAAAGGTTTCCAGGGCTGCAATTTTCTTTTCTGCTTCGGTGGAAGTTGGGTTTCCCCAGCGGGCATATATAAAGCCTGGTTCATCGCCGCTAAAGCGTTTCATGCCTTGTTCGGCAGTTTCGTAAACGTAGGTGCTGGATGCGTAAATAGGTACCAGGTGTGCATAGCGCGGGTCTTGTTCGTGCCCGGCATGAACGGCCGCAGAGCCAAAGCCTGAGAATGGAAACTTTTTATCGCTCATAGTAAACTTCTTTGTTAATTAGTGGTGTTATTACACATCAAAAGTATCTACTTCATGAAAGAACTGTTGCAACAATTTTCTGCTTATCATATTTGGGCAAACAATCTTTTAATGCAAACCTTGTTGTTGTTGCCCAAAGAGGCACAAACGCTTGATGTAGAGAGCAGTTTTACTTCGGTACAAAAAACCATTTTGCACCAGTGGGATGCAGAAAGTATGTGGTGGCAACGCATGAAGTTGGAAGAGCAAATACAACGTCCGGGCGCCACATTCAACGGGAGTTTTAAGCAGGCAACAGAAGCTTTGCAAAAACAAAGTCTTTTATGGGATTGCTGGCTGCAGGCCGCGCAGGAACATCAATTAAAACACGAGTTTATATATCGCAACACAAAAAAAGAGCAGTTTAAGCAACCTGTTTACCAGGTGTTATTGCATCTTTTTAATCACGGCACTTACCACCGCGGCCAATTAGTAACCATGTTGCACCAGCTGGGTGCAGATAAAATTCCGGCAACAGATTATATTGTTTGGAGCCGCAAAAAGTAGTAATGTGCCAGGCACCTTTGAGGTGTCAGACACATTACTTTTCTATCTTCGCCCCTTCATGGAAAAAAAGAAGGAAATTGTTGTTAGCGGCATTCGGCCAACTGGCTATTTACACCTGGGAAATTACTTTGGCGCTATACAAAATTATGTGCGTATGCAGCAGGAGTATGATTGTTACTTTTTTGTGGCCGACTGGCATTCGTTAACTACGCACCCCGATACAAAAACCTTAAAAGAAAGCGTGTTACGAGTAGTTGCAGAAAACATTGCCGCTGGTTTAGATCCCGATAAAGTTTGCCTTTATGCACAAAGTGCAGTGCCACAAATTGCCGAACTTTATTTGTATTTAAACATGCTGGCTTATAAAGGAGAGCTTGAAAAAACCACTACGTTTAAAGATAAAGTTCGTCAGAACCCCGAAAATGTAAATGCCGGTTTATTAACGTATCCCGTATTAATGACGGCCGATATTATTATACACAAAGCGTTGTTTGTACCTGTTGGAAAAGATCAGGAGCAACACCTTGAAATAGCCCGAAATTTCGCTCAACGTTTTAATCACCGCTACGGCGATTTATTTCCGGAGCCTCAGGCGTTTAATTACGGCGAAGAATTAGTTAAAGTGCCGAGCCTTGATGGCGCGGGGAAAATGAGTAAAAGCGAAAATCAGTTGGCTACGCTTTATTTGGCCGACAGCGATGAACTGATTAGAAAAAAAGTGGCGAAGGCAAAAACAGATAGCGCGCCGGCAGAAAAAGACAGCGTTATGCCCGAATCAATTCACAACCTTTTTGCTTTAATGAAGCTGGTAAGCAGCCAACAAGCAGTGGAGAAATTTACAGATGATTTTAATAGCGCATCCATCCGCTACGGCGATATGAAAAAAACACTTGCAGAAGATATGGTAGCATTTATCGCTCCCATCAGAGAACGGGCTGAAAGCATTTATAACGATAAAAACTATTTAAAAAGGGTATTGGATAACGGCGCCGAAAGAGCCCGTCTGCATGCAGCAGAAACAATAAACGAAGTGCGTGAACGAATTGGTTTAAACTATCTGTAAGAAAAAGAACGGGTTAGATTTTCTTTGTAATTTTTTACCTTGTGCATTCTGTTTTGTTTACTTTTAGTCCTTACGCTTTATAACTGTTTTCTTGTTTATGCCACAAAATAAAAAACCGAAACACATAGCTATTGCCGGAAACATTGGTGCAGGTAAAACCACGCTAACACAGCAGCTTAGCAAGCATTATAAATGGATTCCGCAGTTTGAAGATGTGGACCATAACCCTTACCTGAATGATTTTTATGAAGATATGCCGCGCTGGAGTTTTCAGTTGCAGATTTATTTTTTAAACAGCCGGTTAAACCAGTTGCTTGAAATACATCGCGGTACCGAAACCATTATTCAGGACAGAACCATTTACGAGGACGCACAAATTTTTGCGCCCAACCTGCACGATATGGGCTTAATGAGCAAGCGTGATTTTAATAACTATTTTTCGTTTTTTGAAACGCTAAAAAGTATGGTGCAACCGCCCGATCTGTTGATTTATATTCAATGTACCGTACCAACGCTGGTAGGCCAAATTCAAAAACGCGGGCGCGAATACGAAGAGAATATACGGCTGGATTATTTAAAAAAGCTAAACGAATATTACACCCGCTGGATAGATGGATATAAAGAAGGTTCGCTGCTGATTATTAACGGCGACGAAAATAAATTTGGTGAAAGTGAAGAAGACCTTGGAAAAATTATTACTAAGGTAGATGCGCAACTGTATGGCCTTTTTTAAAGGTTTTGCCGGCTTTTTTTTCGGTAATGAATGCCAGCTAAAAGAAAAGAAACGCTTACCAGGGCGCCAACAACGGCCGGTGCCCCCAATGCATTTAAAAAGCCAAGTAGGGCAGCAAGGGCAAAAATTACTGCTCCAATAAAATAGTAAATGTGTACATTCTTCATATAGTTGAAGTTACCAAACCTGTTTCTTACGTTGGTAAAAAACCTTTAAAAAAGGGGTAGAAAAGTAAACTAAATATGGATTGAATAGCCAAACATTCGAATGTACTGCTCCTGTATTTACTTGCTTTCTATTTATGGATAGGGCAGGAAAGGTCTTTACGGATAATTAGCGTAAGGCTCTGTTTCTGTTAACAGCGTTTGTATAATTTGTTCCCAGTTGGCCTGCACATTTTTATTACGGCTGTGGTCGCTTTGACCGTCGTACAATTTTTGAAAGTTCTCCTTCTCGTTTACTGTGTTTTCGTAAATGCGATTTATATCTTTCTGGTAGGTTTTAGGGTTCCAATTGTACGCCGCCAGTGCATAATAGAGCTTACGTGCATAAATTTCAGTAATATCAAAATGGCCTTGTTCGTGTGCCAGTATATAATCGGTTTTCAAAAGTCCCCAGCTTTTTGTTTTCGAAAAAGTGCACACAATTTCAAACGTTAGTTCGCCATCGGTTACCTTGTAGCTTAGCCCAAGCGAGGTGCTGGCAGAAGCCACCGCATCGGAATAAGGTTTTGGGTTGCTTTTAAAATCTTCCCACCGCAGCAAACGGTTCTGCATCCACGGAATGGTTTCACTGCTTTCCTTTTTTTCTTTAGTAAGTGGTGCGGTAACTTCTTTTTGAATAAATGTTTTTACAGGCAGAGGCATGCCCGAAAAATTTAGAATAAGCAGCAGTAAAAAAACTGGATAGTGAAGTTTTATCATAGTAACGATATAACGGTAGTTAGAATTGGAAATTACCGGAAGTTACTGTTGAGTTCGTTAAAAAAAGTAGAAAAAGGGAGGTTAAATGGTTTTAAAGGGTAAAACCGTAAAACGGGTAGGTGAAAGAAGGTCATAAAAAAGCACCCAACAGGCGTTGAGTGCTTTTTACAAATAAAAATGGTTTTATGCCTTTGGAGCTGCTGCCAAAATTTCTTCGTTTACGCCAGAAGCATATTTTTCAAAGTTTTTTACAAACAACCCAGCCAGGTATTTTGCCTTTTCGTCGTAAGCCGCACCGTCTGCCCAGGTGTTTTTTGGTGTTAATACTTCGGTAGGTACGCCTGGTACTTCTTTTGGAATGGCTACACCAAAAATTGGGTCAGCCACTGTTTCTACGCTATCCAACTTACCATCCAAAGCTGCGGTAATCATTGCGCGGGTATAATTCAACTTCATACGGTTTCCTACGCCATAAGGTCCGCCTGTCCAGCCGGTATTAATCAGCCATACATTTACTTTATGCTGCTGAAGCCTTTTGCCCAACATTTCGGCGTATTTACCGGGGTGCAAAGGTAAAAAAGGTGCTCCAAAGCAAGCGCTGAATGTAGGCTTTGGTTCGGTAACGCCTACTTCGGTTCCGGCTACTTTTGCCGTGTAGCCGGAAATAAACTGGTACATGGCCTGGCCGGGTGTTAGTTTAGAAATAGGAGGCAGAACGCCAAATGCATCAGACGTTAAAAAGAAAACATTTTTTGGAATGCCGCCTACAGAAGGCTCCTGCGCATTTGAAATAAAATGAATGGGGTAAGATACTCTTGTGTTTTCAGTTATGGAGCCATCATCAAAATTTATTTCGTTAGTGCCTTCAAAAAACTGCACGTTTTCTACAATGGCACCGGGCCGAATAGCATTGTAAATTTCGGGTTCTTTATCGGCGGTTAAATTAATGAGCTTTGCATAGCAGCCGCCTTCAAAATTAAAAATGTTGTCTTCTGTCCAGCCGTGTTCGTCATCGCCAATAAGTTTTCGATTCGGGTCGGCGCTTAAGGTGGTTTTGCCTGTGCCGCTCAGCCCAAAGAATACAGCTGTATCGCCATCTGCTCCCAAATTAGCACTGCAGTGCATGCTTAACACACCTTTTTCGTGTGGTAGAATATAATTTAAAATAGTAAAAATGCCTTTTTTTGTTTCGCCGGTGTACCCGCTGCCTGCAATTAAAATGGTTTTGTGCTTAAACGATACGATGGATGCGTTTTGTTGGCGGGTACCGCAGGTTTCGGGGTCTAATTGCAACCCGGGGGCTGAAATAACATGCCAGTCGGGTGCAAAATTTTCCAACTCATCTTCCTTGGGGCGCAAAAACATATTATAAGCAAAAAGGTTGGTCCAGGGCTTTTCGGTTATTACCCTGATGTTGGTACGATAGCGGGGATCGGCGCAGGCGTAGCAATCACGCACCCAAACTTCGGGTTGCGCATTTAAGTACTCCATCATTTTTGCATGAATAACATGAAAGTACTTGTCTTCAATAGCAAGGTTAAATTCGTTCCAATGCACACTACTTTCGGTTGTTTCATCTTTAACCGTAAACTTGTCTTTAGGGGCTCGGCCCGTAAACTTGCCGGTTTTAATAGAAAGTGCGCCGGTGTTCGTTAGTTCTCCTTCGCCCAGGCGCAGCGTATCCTGCACCAGTTCTTCGGGGGTGGATTGATAATGAAGGTTTTCGGTATTTTGGAGGCCGAGTTTTACCAGCTTCTCCGTTGAAAAAGAAATTGTAGGTACTGACATACAGGCAATCGTTTATTTTAGGCAGTAAAGGTAGGGCATTACCAAATTGTTAACTAGTCTTGTGTTATAAGTACACATTAGTTTAAAACAGCAGCTAAGATGCCGCAAAGACGCTAAGGCGCGAAGTACCGCAAAAACTTTGTGTTCCTTTGTGCCTTCGTGTCTTGGTGGCAAATCATCAACAAATACAATCTTATTTTTTAATACCTATCTTCTCTTAACTTCAATAAAATTACAATGCCCTCTTATGTTGGTAAAAACCTACGGCAGTGCGGTGTACGGTGTAGAAGCTATTTCCATTACGGTTGAAGTAAATTGGATGGAAACCGGTAAAGACTGCATAATTGTAGGACTGCCCGATAATGCGGTAAAAGAAAGTATGCAGCGGGTTGAAAGCGCTATTAAAACCAATGGATACACCATGCCACGCACCCGCATAGTGGTAAATATGGCGCCTGCCGATATAAAGAAAAGCGGAACAGCTTTCGATTTGCCTATTATTATTGGTGTGCTGGCTGCATCGGAACAAATGAAAAAACGCGAGGCGCTTGATAAATATGTTATTATGGGCGAACTAAGTCTGGATGGTGCCGTACGATCTATAAAAGGAGCCTTGCCCATAGCTATTCAGGCGCGTAAAGAGGGTTTTAAAGGTCTTTTTGTTCCGCTTGCCAATGCACGCGAAGCGGGTATGGTAAATAACCTGAATGTTTATGGCGTAAACCACATGAAGGACGTAATTGACTTTTTTGAAAACGACGAGCAGGGATTAACACCTGTAAAGATTGATACACGCGAAGAATTCTTTCACTCACAATACGATTTTGAAATTGACTTTGCCGATGTAAAAGGCCAGGAAAACATAAAGCGGGCTTTAGAAATTGCCGCTGCCGGCGGGCACAACGCCATTCTTATTGGTCCGCCCGGCGCCGGCAAAACAATGCTTGCTAAAAGGCTACCTACTATTTTACCGCCTTTAAGTTTGCAGGAAGCGCTTGAAACCACAAAAATTCATTCGGTTGCCGGCAAACTTCCCGAGGGATCAACTTTGGTTTCTAAAAGGCCATTTCGATCGCCGCACCACACCATTTCTGATGTAGCGCTGGTTGGCGGGGGCGGCATGCCGCAGCCCGGCGAGATTTCGCTGGCGCATAATGGTGTGCTTTTTTTAGACGAGTTACCCGAATTTAAGCGAACCGTTTTAGAGGTAATGCGCCAACCCATGGAAGAGCGGCGGGTTACTATTTCGCGGGCTAAAGTAGCGCTCGATTTTCCGGCTTCGTTTATGCTGATCGCTTCCATGAACCCGTGTCCTTGCGGCTATTATAATCATCCCGAACGCGAATGCAGTTGCCCGCCGGGAACAGTTCAAAAATATTTAAACAAAATTTCAGGGCCGTTGTTAGACAGGATTGATTTGCATGTAGAAGTTACACCTGTTGCTTTCAGCGAATTATCAAGCTTAAAAAAACAAGAGGCTTCCGCCTCTATCCGCGATCGGGTTATAAAAGCAAGAGAAATTCAAACCGAGCGTTATAAAGATCAGGCCGATGTGTATGCCAACGCTCAAATGAGTTCTAAAATGCTAAAAGAAATTTGCATCATCAGCACAGCCGGCCAAAACCTTTTAAAAGCGGCAATGGCAAAGCTAAATTTATCGGCACGGGCATACGACCGTATTTTGAAAGTGGCCAGAACAATTGCCGATTTGGCGGAAAGCCCCGAAATTAAAATAGAACATCTGGCAGAAGCTATCCAATACCGCAGCCTCGATCGTGAAGGATGGGCAGGCTGACAAAGCTGGCGCTATTTATGACTTCTTTCTTTTTACTAAAAAGCTTTCAAAAAGCCCCCTTCTCTTTTTCATGAAAATTTTATTAAAGTATTTAAAGCCGTACAAGTTTCTTGTAATTATAGTATTGATACTGGCATCAATAAACATTGGCTTCTCGCTTATTGATCCTATAATTTTTGGAAAACTGGTTGATTTGGCCACTTACCAGGCCGATACTCCTTTTGACTGGAATACGTTCTTATTTGCAAGAGTGGAAAACACCAATAAAAGGGGTCAAACAGAAATGCTATATGGCGTTTTCTGGTTGTTGTTAGGTTCTATATCGGTAGCTATGATTAGCCGTTTGGCCAAAAACGTGCAGGATTATTTTCTGAGCGTGATAGTACAAAAGTTTGGCGCAAAAGTATTTACCGATGGTTTGCAGCACGCCATGAAGCTACCTTATCACGAGTTTGAAGATCAGCGTAGTGGCGAAACCTTAAGCATTTTGCAAAAGGTGCGTACGGATACAGAACGATTTATGAGCAATTTTGTAAATATATTATTTACTGTACTCATTGGTATTATCATTGTGGCTGTTTTTGCTTATCGAATTCACTGGTCGCTGCCCGTTATTTATTTTACAGGCGTAGGCATATTAATGTTTATTTCCAACTGGCTAAGCAAAAAAATAAAATCAATTCAAAAAACAATTGTAGCTCAAACAAATGCACTTGCCGGCGCCACTACCGAAAGCTTGCGTAATATAGAGTTGGTTAAAAGCCTTGGCTTAACCGACCAGGAAGTAGTGCGCTTAAACAAAAACACGTATAAAATACTGGGCCTTGAATTAACCAAAGTAAAACGCATTCGCTCTATTGGTTTTATACAGGGAACGTTTGTAAACACCCTACGACAGCTAATTCTATTTATGTTGATGTGGCTTATTTTTGGCGAACGAATGGATGCCGGCGATTTGGTAACCATGCAGATCTACTCGTTTTTTATATTTGGACCGCTGCAGGAAATTGGCAATATTATTTTAAGCTACCGCGAAGCCGAAGCTTCTTTAAACAATTTTAATACGTTAATGCAAAAGGCGCCGGAAGCGCAGCCAAAAGCTCCGCAACACCTTGGTGCTTTGTACCGGCTGGCGTTTAACAATGTGTCGTTTAAACACCAGACAGCTACCCACAAAGCAATTGACAACATTAGCTTTAAAGTAAAGAAAGGCGAAACAATTGCTTTTGTTGGTCCGTCGGGTTCGGGCAAAACAACGCTTATGAAATTGCTTGTTGGCTTGTACCGGCCAAACGAAGGCAATATTTTGTATAATGGTATTGATGAAAACAACATCGACTTTGAAGACCTGCGTAACAAAATAGGCTTTGTAACCCAGGATACGCAATTGTTTTCGGGCACTATTAAAGAAAACCTGACGTTTGTAAATCCATCTGCCTCTGATGATGATTTGCGGGATGCCTTGCAGAAAGCCTCTTGTCAAAACCTGTTAGCCCGCACCGATAAAGGACTGGAAACAATGATTGGCGAAGGTGGCTTAAAATTATCAGGCGGCGAAAAGCAACGTTTAAGCATTGCACGTGCACTTTTGCGCAAGCCCGAATTGCTGATGTTTGATGAAGCTACATCGGCGCTTGATTCTATAACCGAAGAAGAAATTAGCAAAACAATTCGCCAGGTATCTTCTACCAACGAGCAAATGACCATTTTAATTGCACACCGCCTTTCTACCATTATGCACGCAGACAGAATTTACGTATTAGAAAAAGGTATTATTATTGAAACCGGCACACACGACAAATTATTAGAAGAAAAAGGATTGTATTATGCCATGTGGCGCCAGCAAATTGGTGAGCGCAAAACTACCATACATGTGTAGCCACATTCTAATTGCAAAGATGTTGACCTGAGTGACTAAAAGGAAAAAGGTACATTCAATTTTACCGAAAAGTTTCTGCCCATATTAAACACACCGCTTCTACCGGTAACGGCATTTACTGCCGCATATTTCAAACGGCTTAAATGGTTTTGATATGTTTTATTGGTAATGTTATTGGCTGAAACATGAATGTTTAAAACAGCTTTTCCTTTGTAGAAAACATCGGTACCGAGGCCTGCATTTAATAAGGCATAACCCGGTGTTTCTGTTTCGGTATTAAACCCAAGAAAAGGTTTTTGTTGCGCAAATGTTTTGTCCAGTTCTACCAGCAGGTAAGCGGCCCGAAAGGCTTTAAAAAGGGTAGGAAAAGTGCCCCGAACTTCGCCGATGTACCGTGCTGCCGGTATTTGTGGAAGGTTGTTGCTTCCATCTATGGTTTTGGTAAAGCGGCCGCGTACCAGCGAAATGGTGTTGTTAATGTGCAGCCAGTCCAGCGGGTGCGGATGAATGTCCAGGGAAGCTTCAAACCCGGAAAGATTTGCGTTATTTTGGTTGTAACCAAATGCCTCTAAATGCTCGTTATCAACAACTATTATAGAGTCGCCTCCAAAGGCGCTGTTTAATCTAGCATAAAAAATAAAGTCCCTTATTTTATTGCTGAACGCGTTAATGGAAAAGGTTACATGTTCGTAATCCAATTCTGCACCCGCATCGGCCTGAAAGCTTTTTTCCGATGTTAAGTTTAGCGAGCCGTACTCGTACCGGTTGGTACCTTCGTGTGCGCCGTTTGATGCTAATTCTGACAGCGTTGGCGATCGAAAACCTTTTGCCATGTTGGCTTTAAAAGTAAGCTTTTCTGTAGGCTGATAGCTAATGCCGGCACTGCCCGAAACATTCGAAAAAACCCTCTTAAAAGGGGTAAATTTTTCTTCGCTGTCTATCATTAATCCTTTCGATGTAATAGCCCGGCTATCAAACCTTATTCCGCCACTTAGAGTAACCCTTTCGAAAGACTTTTGCGTAAACGCAAACCCGCCGGCATCAAACAAAGAATACTCAGGAATGATTACCTCTTCGCCCTTGTTATTATTTTTCTGATACATGCCATTAAAGCCAATCGTTGTTTCAAAATGACTTACTTCGGGTAAGCGCCACTGCACGCTGTAGCTGGTGGTTTTTAAATCAAACGCCAGTTCTTTTTCAGATGGATCTTCGGGGTTGCCAAATTCACTGCGCAAATTATTTTGGTAACCAACGTTTACTTTCAGGCGGCTTTTGCCTATATTGAAATTGTTATCGAGCAGTAGTTTATAGTGTTGCACATTTTGTTTTGGCGTAAAAAGGTTTCGAGATTGTAGGTCGGCCACTGTTGCTATTCTTTCTAAAGAAGAACCCGCGTTCACCACAAATTCACCGGTTGCTTCATCCCGTTCGCCTTCTACCAAACCTATGTTTTGATTAAACGAACTAAAGATTAAATGGCTGAACCCCCAGCTTTTATTTATTCCGATATAACCACCAAAATTTTTTTCGTTAAACCTCGAATTCAACACCCTACCATCGTAGCGGTTTTTATAATCTCGTGCCGATTTAGAACTGGCGTACGCATTCCAGTTAAATCCTTTTTTTGAACCTTGTAAATTGGCGTTTAGCCCTACTTGCCCGTTGTTTGTTTGATAGCTTGTAAAAACATTCCCACGTACGGTGCCATCGGGTGCCGGCACATTTGTAATAAAATGAATAACGCCTGCAAGTGCATCACTTCCATACATTATAGATGCAGGACCTTTTACAATTTCGGCGCGGTTTACACTTGCTTCATCTATTTCAATTCCGTGCTCATCGCCCCATTGCTGGCCTTCCTGCCGGGCGCCATCGTTAAGCACCACTACGCGGTTGTATCCCAAGCCCCTGATAACGGGTTTGGAAATGGCGGGGCCGGTGCTTACCTGAGATACGCCGGGCTGGCGGCTGAGCGCATCTATAATATTAGTAGATGGTGTTTGCAGCAATTGTGTTTTACGAACCAGGGTAACGGGTACCGGCGTTTTTCGGGTGCTTGTGGCTGTAGATACGCCGGTAACGGTTACACCTGCATTTTCTATTATTGCGGGCAGTAAAATAAAATTTTTTTCAACAGATGTTTTTAAATCTATATGAACAACAATGGCGGTATAGCCGGTAAAGGAAACTTCTATTAAATGATGGCCAGCAGGCACATTTTGAACCTTATAGTTACCTAAGGAGTCCGCCACTGCACCAATGCGAGCATCGGAAAAATTTAGGCTTGCACCTGCAAGCGGCAAGTTTGTTGAACCATCGGTAACATTGCCAAAAAGTAAAATACCTGTGCGGCTTTGCGCCACGCCAGCAAACGAACAAACCATAAAAAGAACAATAACAATCACAAACCGCATGAGCCTTTTTAAACAAAACTAATGGATTGATGGTAGAGCCTTTGAAATCGTTTGTGTGTATTTGTACAAGCGGCAAATTTAAGGTTTAGGTAAATGTGCGCTTGTTACAAACTGCCAACGACGGCAGCAAAAAGAACATTACTGTATGTAACTTAAACAGACGAAAGATGCGAAAAACGATAACAAGCAGCGGCAGCAAAGCAGGTGTTTTTAATCAATAAACAGTTCTAATTGGCGCAAAATATTTTGCCACTCGTGGTGGGTGTTTGGCTTTATCAGGTAAGCGGAGGCGCCAAGGCGGCTGCAGGCTTCCTGGTCCATTTTATTGGCCGATGTGGTTACAATGGCAACTGGTATATGCTTTAATTTGGGAGTAGATTTTAATTGCAGAAGCGTTTGCCGACCGTCCATTTCCGGCATGTTCAAATCTAAAACAATTAACTGCGGCAGCATAGATATTTCGGTAAGGTAAGCCAACACTTCTCGGCCGTTTTCTACAAAGTCAATTTGAATCGGGCGGCCAAGAGTTTTCCAGGCATCAGCCACCCACGTTCTGTCATCTACATCATCGTCGGCGTAAAGAATTAATTTTTGGTTATGCACGCAGTTCAGTATTTGGTTGGTTACAAACAATTAGAAAAAAGCAATCACTTCTAAAGCAGCCGTCTAAAAAATGCAACAACTAAAGTATTTAAGTTTTTTTGAATAAAGAGAGTAATTATTTCAGCTTGCCATCTACTTACGTTACAACGGCTTCCATCCTGCTGGTTGATTTTCGGGCAAACATAAATTTTATAAAGATGAAGCGCTTGTTAAAAATTTAGAACCGTTCAATAATTCCGGCAATGCCCTGACCTCCACCAACACAGGCGGTTACCATTCCGTATTTTTTGGTATTTCTCTTTAGGTCGTTTAAAATCTGGATGGTTAATTTAGCGCCGGTGCACCCAAGCGGATGACCTAAAGCAATGGCGCCTCCATTGATGTTTACTGCGTCGGGATTTAAACCAGCTCGTTCAATAACGGCAATTGCTTGCGATGCAAAAGCTTCGTTTAATTCTACCAAATCTATATCGCCCAAATTCATTTGTGCCTGTTGCAACACTTTAGGTATGGCCGCTACCGGGCCAATGCCCATAATACGCGGGTGCACTCCTGCCGATGCGCAAGCTACCAAACGACCGATGGGTTGTAGGTTCAATTCCTTCACCAGGCGTTCGCTCATCACCAACACAAATGCAGCTCCGTCGCTGGTTTGAGATGAGTTGCCGGCGGTAACCACACCATTTACGCTAAAGGCTGGTTTTAATTTTGCCAGCACTTCTACCGAAGTATCCCTCCGTGGACCTTCGTCAGTGTCCACCACGTAGCTTCG
>JBBSRB010000090.1:0-12623 GCA_038243445.1 Chitinophagales bacterium
CTAGCGGAATTACTACCAGCAGCTTCGTTGCTAACTGGGAGGCGTTTACTGGCGCCAACTCTTACCGGCTTGATGTACTACGGGATGGTTCATCACCAGATCCAAACATATCTACTATTGTTGGTTGGACTTTCCCAATCGATGGTACCTTGGTAATTGCGGATATTGCAAATGATAAGAATAAATCAAACCGGTTAATAACCAACGCAGGTGAAATAAAAAGTACAAATGGGTCATCTACAAAGGCAGCTTCTACTTCTTCTTGGAAAGACGGAATGAACACTAAATGGTGGCAGGTAACTTTTGATGCAACGGGTTTTACAAATATCACATTATCATCCCAACAACGCTCATCAGATTACGGACCAAGAGATTTCAAAACGCAGTATAAAATCGGTGCTTCCGGAACTTGGATGGATGTACCCAATGGAAGTGTGGTAGTTGCAGATAATTGGATAACTGGTACACTCTCAGATGTTCCCTTACCTGAGGAAACCAATTCAAAACCTGATGTTTACCTTCGGTGGCTTATGGCAAGCGAAATTAGCAGTAATGGGGGAACAGTTAATGGAAACGGTACAAGCCGTATTGACAACATCTTTATCAAAGGAAACGGAACTCTTCCCGTAGAATTTGTACCTGGATATGAAAACCTCATGGTAACCAGCACTAGTACCAAGGTGGAAGGGTTGAACGAGGGTACAAGATACTATTACAGAGTTAGAGCCGATGTAAACGGAACGATTAGCGCAAATTCAAATACAATACAATTGCAAACCCCCATGGCTAGTCCTTTGCCAGTACTGTTTACCAATGTAAACGCTTCAAAAAGTGGTAATAAGATATTGATAAACTGGACGAACAAAACAGAAACCGAAGTAGCTTATTACGAAGTGGAACGTTCACAAAACCGAATTAACTACACAACAATAGGCCGTGTGCCACCAACTAGCAATGGGGGCGGAGCTGCTCATTATAGCTTTATGGATGATGCTCCGTTAGCCAAAAATGTTTACCGCGTAAGGGCTGTAGAAATAACCGGTAAGCAAACGTTTAGTAATATTGTAGAAGGAAACTTAGAAGACAACAGCGGCTTTAGCTTTTACCCAAATCCTGTTAGAGGAAACACATTCACCATAAAATGGCCAAGTGCGCCCTCGGGTCAATACCAGGTTAATGTATATACAAATAATGGTCAGATTGTTTCTTCCGACAGAATTGTTCACCAAGGTGGCGCCTTAATTAAAACAATAAGTGTTCAAGGAGCAAAAAAAGGAACGTATTTGTTGGAAATAAACGGCGCTGTCAAAATAGAACGTAAAGTGGTTTTTCAATAAGAAAGAAGCAACCCTATTTTTAAAGGTTTTCAACTGAAATTTTAAAACTTTTAATCTTTCATGCTTTTGTTATAACAAATATAATGATTTGTAAAGACACCCTTTTTCAAGTGTTTGTTAGCTCTTATTATAGGATTTTAAAATGGTTTACTGCACCGTTTTTATACCATTAATGATCCGGGTAAAATACAGTTTCTTGTTTTCAAAATAATCAAGCGTCATGTTTTCCGCATTTAATAACACGGGCTGAACATCATACTCTGTAAAAACGTAATTGCCATTTCGGGAAAGACTTGAAGCAACGTCTTGTTTAGCATCTAAAAGCAACAAGGTAAAACGCAACACCGTTTCATAACCTCTAAAATACATGTCCGTAGGCCTGCTGTTTATTTCGGTTTCAAATGCTTTTGAAAGCTGCGTTTGCAAGGGGTTCCATTTACCATAATTAAAAGGAGTGCTGTACACTATCTCCATATTCTTAAACTCTGGTTTAGTTAATGTAAACCCATCCCATGTGGGCATACCAACCAGCGTTACCGGATAGCTGCTACTGACAGAAGCAAGCGTCTGCGCCAGTTTCAGCCCAAAGCCTTCGTTTAAACTACCGGCAATGCAAACCGTTTTCTGCAACGTATCTAACCTGCCGGTAATTTGTGCTGCATTAAAATTTGATCCAATATTGTGAAATTGAAGTTTCAGCGGTTTGGTGGTAGTTGCTTTCCCAAATTCTTCAATGTATAGCTTTATCTGATTTTCCTGGGCGCCGGTTTTATTAAAGATAATTATGCGGTCGTTGCGATGGTATTGCTGAAGGTACTTGTAAACCCCCTCGATATGTGTGCGAAGAGTGGGATTTAAAACAACATAAAAAGGGTTGTTGGTTATGTTGGCATCACTGGGCAACGTAGCAGAAATAAACGGAACTTTTTTCTTTTGGGCTGCTTCGGCCAGCGTTTTTACTTCCGCTGTATTTGCATGAGCAAAAATCATTTCCACATTGCTTAATTCCGGCGCAGCTACTTCCCGCGCTACCGATGTGTTTTTAGCCCGGGTGTCGTACACAAACACTTCTAACGGGGCGCCTGCTTTTTCTAACGAATCGAAAGCTGCTTGCGCGCCCTGGTAAAATTCTAATCCTGGATTTAAAAACTTAGGAAAGGTTTTAGAAAACCGGTAATTATCTGCAGCATCAAAAGCAGAGTCTAAAAAAAGGGGGGCAAATAATGCTATTTTATGACGGGCAGGAGGTGCCGTTTGCGCTTTTCCAACCAGTGTCGTTACCATCAGTAAAAAAGCCAAACCAAAACCCATTCTGTTTTTCATGCTCAAATTCTTTAATCCCGAAAATTGCTGCGTTGTTGTTTTTACTCCCATTCTATTGTGGCTGGCGGCTTGCTGCTAATGTCGTACACCACGCGGTTAATTCCTTTTACCGAATTGATGATTTCGTTAGAAACATGCGCTAAAAAATCGTATGGTAAATGCGCCCAATCCGCAGTCATTCCATCTACACTTGTAACAGCCCTTAGCGCAATGGTAAATTCATACGTACGTTCATCGCCCATAACGCCCACGCTTTTTATCGGCAATAAGATTGCACCCGCCTGCCATACCGTTGCATACAGGTTAAAGCGCTTTAGTTCTTTAACATAAATATCATCTGCCTGCTGCAAAAGCGCCACCCGCTCCTGGGTCACTTCTCCTAAAATGCGAATGGCTAACCCCGGACCAGGAAAAGGATGACGATCTACTAAAACATCTGGAATACCTAATTCGCGGCCTACTTTTCTAACTTCATCTTTAAATAGAAGACGTAGCGGTTCTATTAATTGTAAGTGCATTTTTTCGGGTAGCCCGCCAACATTATGATGCGATTTTATGGTTACAGATGGGCCATGTACGGAAATGGACTCAATCACATCCGGGTAGATAGTTCCCTGTCCTAATAAACTAACATCTTTTAATTCGTTTGCAGCATCCTGAAAGGTTTCAATAAACAGCCGGCCAATGGTTTTTCGTTTTTCCTCCGGGTCAGTTTTGCCAGCCAGCTCTTTATAAAAAAGGGTTTTTGCATCAATGCCTTTTACATTGAACCCAAGTTCTTTATAAGTTTGAAGCACCTGGCTAAATTCGTCTTTTCGGAGCACGCCATTATCTACAAAAATGCCATGCAAATTAGTACCAATTGCTTTGTGAATAAGCATAGCAGCAACTGTAGAATCTACTCCGCCGCTTAGGGCCATAATTACCTTTTTGTCGCCAATGGTGTTTTTTAAACTGTTTACCGTATCGGTTACAAAATGCGCTGGTGTCCAGTTTTGCGTGCAGCCGCAGATGTTTACTAAAAAGTTATGAAGGATTTTTTTCCCTTCCAAAGAATGATACACTTCGGGGTGAAATTGCAAACCATAGACAAGCTTTTGGCCCTCTGCCGATCGAAATGCTGCTACCGGTATGCTGTCTGTTTTGGCCAGCAATTCAAATCCGGGTGGCAGCGCCACAATCGAATCGCTGTGACTCATCCACACCTGCGAAGAGGGCGACAAGTCTTGAAGCAACGGATCGCTTTTTTCTACATGCAGCAGCGCTCGTCCATACTCTCTTTTAGTGCTTTTATTTACAGTGCCGCCAAATTGTTTTGCTGTTAACTGCGCTCCATAACAAATGCCCAACACAGGCGTACGCTCTGTTAGCGATGAAACAGCCACTTGCGGTGCGCCTTCGTCGTTAACAGAAAAAGGAGAACCAGACAAAATAACTCCTTTCACCGATGCATCATAATTAAAAGGCTTCGAAAAGGGTATAATTTCGCAATAAACCGATTGTTCGCGAACAGCGCGTGCAATTAGCTGCGTGTATTGAGAGCCAAAATCGAGTATAATAATTTTTTCCGTCATGCGCTGCGAAGGTACTGAAACAGCCTGTACTGTTTTTAGAACAGGTTTCAAAAACCACAAATATATTGGTTGTAATTAAAATTAGTTTTAATTTGTAACATCGGTAACATCTAATATAAGTGTATGAAATTTTTAATGCTTGCGGCTCCTATTCTTCTACTTATTACATCTTGCAACAGCAACGGTGATAAACGCATCAACGGAAATGGCAATAAATCTTCTGAGCAACGAAGTTTTTCAGGCTTTACCGGTGTTAAAACTTCGGGTCCGTACGACGTTGTTTTAACACAGGGAGAGGAATTTAAAGTTCAGGTTACCGGCGACAAAAATCTGCTGGAATATGTTGAAATTGAAAAGCAAAATGGAACCTTGGAAATAAGTGTTCAGGATGGATATCGTTTAAAACCACGCGCAGGTTTGGAAGTACATGTTACCGCCCCGGCTTTGGAAAATATAAAAGTAGAGGGGAGCGGAAACGTACGATCTGCCACAAAATTGAAAGTGGAAGATTTGCGGATAGGTATTAGTGGAAGCGGCGATGTGGAACTGACGAATGTTGATGCGCCGCGCATTACAAGTTCCATTGCAGGCAGTGGAGAGGTAATTTTAAAAGGAACTACCGAAAATTTTACAGCCAGTATTTCTGGCAGCGGCGATGTTCATGCCTTTGAACTGTTAAGCGAAAACACAGTTGTTAAAATTGCCGGAAGCGGCGGTGCTGAAGTGTTTGCAAGCAAGCAGTTAAAAGTGCGCACGGTGGGCTCGGGCGAGGTGGAATACAAAGGCAGCCCGGTAGTTAGCCACAGTAATGCCGGTTCGGGAAGTGTACGAAAAAGCTTATAAAAAGAGTACCCTTTTTTACTTGTTTTCTCTTTTTTATATTGATTTAAGTAACGAGCGATACCCTTATTCCTATGTTTTAGGTGGTGTAAAGATTACCTATAAAGAAACCTTTTTAACCTGGTTTCATTCTTTATTAAATAAAATAAAAAGCCCGCTCTTTAAAGAAAAGAGCGGGAGTTAAGCTGTAAGCCTTTTTCATTTCTTTTTAGTATTCGTCTTCATTAAACATAAAATCTTCCTGAGACGGGTAATCGGGCCAAATATCTTCAATGCTTTCATACACTTCTCCTTCATCTTCCAGCTCCTGCAGGTTTTCCACCACTTCAATGGGCGCGCCGGAGCGTATTGAATAATCAATTAATTCATCTTTGGTGGCGGGCCAAGGTGCTTCTTCAAGGTAGGAGGCTAATTCTAATGTCCAAAACATTGTGGTATCTTATTAACGGTAACAAAAACGGTTGTTTTAAAGAGTAATATCTGCGCCAATTAAGCGTGTTTATTTCCTTAAAATTCCCGCAAATGTAGGCTTATTCCCCAATTTTCCAAATGAACGTTTTTTTTTATAATTGCCTGCCGGCAGAAACACTTTGCCGTGCCGTTTTGTTTGCAGATATTTGATCCTTACCGGAGCAAAAAATGGCAGTTCTTAGCGCAACAAACATTCATAAAAAGTACGGGGTTGTAGAGGTTTTAAAAGGGGTTGATGTGGAAATTGAACGGGGCGAAATAGTAAGCATTGTGGGCTCATCGGGTGCCGGAAAAAGTACCCTGCTGCACATTTTGGGCACGTTAGATAAGCCTGATGCCGGAAAAGTATTTTTGAATGGAATTGAGGTAACTTCTTTACCCCCTAAAAAGCTGGCGCAGTTTCGAAACAAACACATTGGATTTGTTTTTCAGTTTCATCATTTACTACCCGAATTTTCTGCAGTGGAAAATGTGTGTATTCCGGGTTGGATAGCCGGCACAAAAAAAAGCAGCGTTAAAGAAAAAGCAGTAGAGTTATTAACTATACTGGGCTTGCAAAACCGAATGGAACACAAGCCAAATACCCTTTCGGGCGGCGAGCAACAGCGGGTGGCCGTAGCCCGCGCTTTAATAAACAGCCCAAGTGTTGTGTTTGCAGACGAGCCCACAGGAAACCTCGATTCTGCCAATGCAAAAGAACTACACTCACTTTTCTTTGATCTGAGAAAAAATTTCAGTCAAACTTTTTTAATTGTAACGCACAACGAAGACTTGGCTCAGCTAAGCGACCGTATTATACAAATGAAAGACGGGAAAGTAATATGCCCCTTGTCCTCCGCTGGGGGAATGTAAACTTAGGTGTTCTTTTTTGTACACAGTAACCTTAGATTATTGGTTGTATGATACCCCTTTTTTTAATGTTTTGAAGTGTTTTCATAACCAACATTCAATCTAATTATTTTCATGTTTTTGCTGGAACTTCTCTTTTCAAAACCTTTTAAAAAGGGTATGTTTTCGTATAAAACAGTACGGGCCGGAAAGCGACAAAAATGACGATTGCAACCGCATCTGATCAAACAAAAATTCTAAATCGTATTATTATAAACCCAACTTCAAAAAACAAAGTCTCTCAAACTTAAGTTTCCCACCGGGGGACAGCAGGCTTTACACCCGTGCTTTCCACTCTACTTCCGGTGCGTTTTGCAGGTGCCCAATATAGCGTGCTACTATAAAAAGATAATCGCTCAGGCGGTTTAAATATTTAATTACCAGCGGTTCTACTTCCATTTCTTCTGCCTGCATACCTACGCAAACCCTTTCGGCGCGCCGGCAAACGCAGCGGGCAACATGCGCAAACGACACAGCAGCCGAGCCACCCGGCAAAATAAAAGCGCGCATAGGCTTTAAGTGTTTGTTCATGCGGTCTATTTCGCTTTCCAGAAAGGTAACATCACTTTCATTCAGGTCGGGCAGTTTCAACAGCGGTTCTTTCTGGGGGTCGCAGGCCAGAGACGAGCCAATCGTAAATAAGCGGTCTTGTACTTCTTTGAGTGTTTGTTTTGTTTTTTCAGGCGCATCACCAATCGAATCGCTTATTACACCAATCCACGAATTCAGTTCGTCAACAGTGCCATAGCTTTCAATGCGTATGTGGCTTTTCATCACTTTTGTTCCTCCAATTAACGAAGTTGTTCCCTTGTCTCCCGTCTTTGTATATATCTTTAGTGCCATAGCTTTAAAGTTTAGTATCTTTTTTGTATTAGTTAATTAAGAATGTTGCAACAAACAAAAGTATTAATAATTGGTGCAGGTCCTACAGGTTTAATGGCTGCCTGCCAGCTGCGCCGCCAGGGAATAGAACCACTGATTATTGATAAAAAAGAGGGACCGGTACAAGAGTCTAAAGCAGTGGTGCTGCATGCGCGGTCAATTGAAATTTACGATCAGCTGGGTATTGCCAACGATGCTTTGCTAAAGGGCGAAATTGTTGAAAAAGTACAAGTAATTGTAAAGGGTAAAAAAGTGCAGGAAATACCCCTTCAAAAAATTGGTGAAGGCGCTAGCCCGTTTCCATTTTTATTGATATTGGAGCAAAGCAAAAACGAAGAGCTGCTGTATACTCACTTACAAAAACTGGGTGGCGAAGTAGAGTGGCAAACAGAAATGATCTCGATACTTCAGGAAGAAGCAACAACTATTGTAGGGGTGAAAAGGGGTAAAGAAACGTACGATATAAAAGCTGATTTTGTTATAGCTGCAGACGGCGCATTCAGTTCGGTGCGGGAGGCCCTGGAAATTCCGTTTTTAGCCAACAAATACGAGCAAAGTTTTTTTTTAGCCGATACAGCGTTGAACTGGAAATGGGGAACGGATGCTTTTTCCATTTACATTTCGGGGCAAACGTTTATGGCCCTTTTTCCAATGCAAGGTAAAGAGCGGTTTAGGGTTATTGGCGCCCTGCCGCAAGAATATAAAGAACAGGACCCAGCCAGTTTTGAAGAACTTCATCCTCTAATTGAAAAGCAGCTCGAAATACCGGTGCAGTTTACCGATACAAGCTGGTTTTCTGTTTACCGGCTACGCCACCGTTGTTTAGAGAAATTTAGAAATGGGGCTGTATTTTTTGCCGGAGATGCAGCGCACATTCATAGTCCGGCCGGCGGGCACGGTATGAATACAGGGCTGCAGGATGCTTATAACCTGGCATGGAAAATAGCTATGACTGTTAAAGGAACCGGATCGGACAACCTGTTACATACCTACGAGCAGGAACGGCTGCCGTTTGCAAAACACCTGATAGCTTCTACCGACAAGTTGTTTGGAATGCTTACTTCCGGCAATTGGTTTCACCGCGCTTTTCGGCTTACCATTTTGCCCTTTTTTTTGCCCGTGTTCATTTATTTTAAAAAGTATCGAAAAAGGGTCTTTAGGGCTCTTTCGCAAATTGGTATTAAGTACATCAATTCCGATTTAACCATCAACCGCATTCTGCAATCGTTGCCCATTAAAGCCGGCGAACAGTTTCCGTATATAATTACAAAAGATGGAACTTCTGTTTATCATTTAATGAAGGCTTCGGCATTTCATGCCCTTGTTTTTACAACCGAAGAAAGTACTTTGGTTAAAGAAATGCAGGAGTTGGAAGCTGAGTTGGGAAAAATAATGCAGGTGCACGATTTTAGCGAAGAAGAAGCGGTGCGGGCCCGGCTAAAAATTAAAAGCAACGTGGTCATACTTGTCCGGCCCGATCATTACATAGGATTAATAACCGATGAAGGTGCAAAAGTTGTTGGCGATTATCTGCGCAGGTTGGCAGAAGAGAAAAAACCCGAAGGCATTCTTATTACGAAAACGCACCCGTAAGTTCCTTACGTGTATCGCTTTCTAAAATTCCATCTTTCAACCGAATAATGCGATGCGCATGGTTTGCAATATCTTCTTCGTGGGTAACTAACACTACGGTGTTTCCACTGTCATGAATTTTTCCAAAAATATCCATGATTTCGTACGAGGTTTTAGAATCTAAATTTCCCGTGGGTTCATCGGCAAGGATAATAGCAGGATCGTTTACCAGTGCACGCGCAATGGCTACACGTTGATTTTGTCCGCCGCTTAGTTCATTTGGTTTGTGGTGACTTCTGTCGGCCAGACTTACCTGATCTAATACATGCAAGGCTTTTTCCATCCGCTGCTTTTTAGGCATGCCTGCATACACCAGTGGAAGCGCCACATTTTCTGCTGCCGATAAACGCGGCAATAAATTAAACTGCTGAAACACAAAGCCTATTTCCTGGTTGCGTACTTCCGCAAGACTGTTATCCACCATTTTGCTTACGTCTTGTCCGTTCAGCACATAAGTTCCTGCAGTTGGTGTATCCAAACAACCCAAAATGTTCATCAGCGTACTCTTTCCCGAGCCCGATGGCCCCATGAGCGCTACGTATTCACCTTTAAAAATTTCAAGAGAAATGCCTTTTAATACTTCAACTACCTGTTTGCCGAGGTAATAATTTTTTGTTATTCGTTCTAAATAAATAATACTTTGCATAGAGTAAAGTTGCGTTGCCAAATATAAGCACTCGAGCTTATCATTGGTTGGCTATTTATGTAGCCGGCAGAATAGCTACTATCAACTTTTGTTGTGTCACACTCTTGTACGGCTGAACCCCTTTTCGGCATTGTGTAAAAGCATGTGCTTTTTGCGCGATAGTGTTTTTGTATATGGTAACCGCTTTTCTAAACTTACAGCCATTTATTTTTACTTTAATTTATCAGCAGCTAAACAAATGAACCAACTCTATAAAAAAGCTTTAAAAAAGGGGTAATAATGGTTATTAAAAATCAAATTCTCTCCTGTGCACATTCCACCGCACGCCTGCCGAAAATACAGTGTTTGTTGGGGGTACAAACTGCGGAATGGCACCTGTTTGCTTTCTGTATTGTGCCGATGCCTCTAAAAACAAATTAGGACGCAACTGATAGGATAGCAACATAGAGGCAAGCGCAACTTTAGTGGTGGCGCCGCTTCCAATTGAATAGCCATAATCTTTAGTGCGGTACGGTGGCGTGTTAGGTAAAAATATATTGGAGCCAAAAGATTCTGCACTTGTATCTTTTCCCTGGTTGTAATAAATAGCTTTTGCTTGCAGCAGCCAGCGCGGTGCGGGCTGATATCGTGCAATTCCAATCCACTCGTTAAAATTGGCACCCAATGGATGTGCAAGCGGCTGATTGTAGTGCGTGTAATTAGCTACCGAATCGCGGTGCGAATATGTAAACGGACGCACAATGTTGGTTTCAATTTGAAGATCTAAATTTGGAACAGAAAACGCGTCAATATATTTTCCACCCAACTGCACCGCATATTTATTGGCCCACCATCCGCTACCTTTACGGAGTTCTACCAGGTTAAATTCATCTAACAAAAACTGGCTATAAAACTGAAATTTTTTTGCCACGTTTGCTTTAATATCCAGTCCGGCAACGGCGTTGTCAAAGCTTCCGTTTTGTTGTTCTATAGAGCGGTAAAAAATAACGGGATTTAAATATCCAAAATCAAAATGATCTTTACGGCCAAAAATAACTCCTTCAAAAAGCCCCACATTCAGCCATTTTGTTACGGCTAAATCCAGGTGGTGCATGGCTGCGTATTTTTTTGGAATTAAGATGTCGGCACCGGTTCGTTCAGCCGCCTGCAATTCCATAAAAAGGTTTTGGTAATTAAATTTCCAAATGCGTGTATTGAGCTTTAGAAAAAGGGCGCTGTTCGAAAAGTCGCTTAGAAATAAGCTGCGGTGTCCATTGCCAATAAAATTTTTATCAAAGCCAAAAGCCACATCAATAACCTTTGCCACATTAAAGGTTATTTGTCCGCGGGCATCAAAATAATCGTAGCCATCTTGTTTAAAAGTCTTGTAAAACCCAGCTCCAGGCACCGCCTGCCGTTCTTCTTCAAAAGCCTGCACGTACAATGGATCTCGTTCCTGGTTGTCGGTTACGTAAGCCGAAAATCCAATCTTATCCATTATGCGTCCTCGCAGCGTAATGCCGCGGGTATTTAAAAAAAGATGCTGTGCGTTATCTTTTTCTTTAGCAATTACATATTGAAGTACAGGGTTAACAGCTAAAAAAAACTCCGGTGTGTGCACTTCGTACAGATTGGCCGGGGTTTGATAAAAGCTTTTACCAATAGGCTTTTTGCTTAGATAATCTTCGCGCCGGCCGGTAGCCCACTCCAGGTTGTTAAGCATGGCCATGCGGTAATTAAAAGCATCTACTTTCGAAAGGGCAGCAAGCGAATCCAGCCTTCCTAAATGAGAAATAAATTGCTTACGGCTAAATGGTTTGTTTTTCGAAAAATTCAACACCGAATCAACACGGGACTTAATTTCCAACCGTTCCAACAACACGTTTTCAGCTGCGCCTTGCGGCAGGTAGGTGGTTTGAGCAATAACGGCAAACGACAGATTTAAAAAAAGTAGGGAAACAAGTAGTTGTTTAAATTGCATGCAGGCTTATTTACAAAAAAAGAATGATGCAAAAATACCTGATAAAGAATATACATGTAGTAAATGAAGGAAGAATTGAAGTCTGCGATGTATTAATAGCGGAGGAACGAATAGAAAAGATAGCGCCTCAAATTACAGAGGCAGATTTCAACTGCATGGAAATTGACGGCACAGGAAAGTATTTGCTGCCTGGCGTAATAGATGATCAGGTGCATTTTAGAGAGCCGGGCTTAACGCACAAAGCAACTATCTATACCGAAGCAAAGGCCGCTGTAGCTGGCGGTGTAACTTCTTTTATGGAAATGCCTAACACGCAACCACCTGCATTTACTCAAGTTTTGCTGGAAGAAAAATACAACCGCGCTGCAGAAGTATCATTGGCCAATTATTCTTTTTACATGGGTACTTCCAATACCAATGTAGAAGAAGTGCTGCGCACCAACGAAAAGAAAAACGACGTTTGCGGAATTAAGATTTTCATGGGTTCTTCAACCGGTAATTTATTGGTAGATAATTACCTTACACTTGGACGAATCTTTAACGAAGCCGAATTGCTCATTGCTACGCATTGCGAAGACGAAGCCATTATTAAAGAGAATCTAAAAAGCATAAAAGCTCAAACAGAGGTGCTGCAGCCGTCCGATCATCCAATAATCCGCAATGAAGAAGCTTGTTTTGAATCGTCGTTTAAAGCAGTACAGTTAGCAAAAAAATACGGCACACGGTTACATATTTTACACATCAGCACTCAAAAGGAATTGCAGTTATTTACCAATATGCTGCCGTTAACCGAAAAGAAAATTACGGCTGAAGTTTGCGTTCATCATCTTCATTTTACGGCTGATGATTACGCCCAATACGGCAACGCTATTAAATGCAACCCGGCAATTAAAGCGCCACATCATAAAGAAGCGTTGTGGAATGCGTTGCTGGATGACAGACTTGATGTAATTGCAACCGATCATGCGCCACATACAGGGCAGGAAAAACAGGAAACGTATGAAAAAGCCCCTGCCGGAATTCCCCTGGTACAACATTCGTTGCTGTTAATGTTGTCGTATTATCACCAG
>JBBSRB010000091.1:0-12537 GCA_038243445.1 Chitinophagales bacterium
ATACACCCCCAATAACGGCCTCTTTTCTTTCAATTATCAACAACTCTTTTAGAGGCCTTTTTTGCTTGTTTTATTATGTACCCAACTTATAGCTACCAGCACCGCCTGTTGCCACGCTCGCTTGTACGTTCAGTAATTCTATTGAGCATTGCACAACAACCAAACAAGCTTACAAAGCTACACTTTATGCAGAGACGAAAATCTTAAAAACATACCAAAAAGGGGTCATCAAACAATTCTTTTTACAATTCTATTCTTACTTTATCAGTAAGAATTGCAACATCATCGTTTTACCGAAACATGCGCCAAATATCCAGTCCAAAAGCATACAACATCAAGCCTAACAACAACCCCATGCCCACCATTTGAGCATACTCCATAAAACGGTCGCCGGGTTTACGGCCGGTAATCATTTCATAAAGGGTAAAAAGCGCGTGCCCGCCATCCAGCGCGGGAATGGGCAAAATATTCATAAATGCAAGAATAATTGAAAACAAGGCCGTCATTGTCCAAAACCGTTGCCAGTCCCAAACACCGCCAAATGTTTTACCAATTGAAATAACCGAACCCAGGTTATCCGACACTTTATGTTCTTTAGAAGTAAACAATAATTTAATGCCGGTCATGTAATCTTTCAGGCGTTCTACACCAAAACTAATACCTGCCGGAACTGCTTCTACAAACGAATAGTCTTTCTTTTCGGTGCCCAACAGCAAGTACGGGTTGCGCGGAACAAAACCAACGTTCCCAAGGTCGTTTAAATGCACGGTTGTTTGTACTGTATCCCTGCCATTTCTTACCAAGGCAAGCTGCACATCTTTACCCTTTAACGGAGCTTTTGCTTTATTAAAATCCTGAAAGAAAGGGGTTGCGCTCCTGTTAACGCCAACAATCCTGTCTCCTTTTTGAAGGCTGCCTTGAATGTATTTTACTTCCGGCGATATACTATCAACAATTACTGGAAAACGGGGCGATACAAAGCCCTGTAACTGGTTTTTTGTAAGCGTGCTTATAAAACCTTCCGGAATGGTAATGGACGTATCCTTCCCCTCTCTGTTGATGTTTAAAATGGCTCGTTCGCTGAGCATCATTTCCTTGTTCAGCTCGTTGGTGTACGTAAGCTTTTTGCCATTTACAGCAGTAACAATATCACCGTCCTTAAGTCCAACGGAGGTGGCTAACGAATCGGCAGATAAACCCCATTTTAAATTGGCTACCGGCAAGCGTTCTTCGCCCCACACAAAAAGGATCATGGCAAATAAAACAAGCGCCAGTATAAAGTTCACCGTAACACCGCCCAGCATAATTATTAAACGTTGCCAGGCCGGCTTGCTTCTAAATTCATAAGGTTGCGCCGGCAGCGCCAATTGCTCTTTATCCATGCTTTCGTCTATCATGCCGGCAATTTTAACGTAGCCGCCAAGGGGCACCCACCCAATACCATACTCAGTTTCACCTATCTTTTTTTTATAAACAGAGAACCAGGGATTAAAAAACAGGTAAAATTTATCTACACGGCAACCAAACCATTTGGCGGGCAAAAAGTGGCCCATTTCGTGGAGCACCACCAGTATAGAAAAAGCTAAAATAAATTGCCCCACATTGGCAAAAAAGGCCTGAAAATCGATTGCAAGTAAAAACATTATGGACGTTCTTATTTCTGTTTTTTATAAAATGTGAGCACAGTAAACTTTGTGTGCACTTTTTTACCGCACCGGTAAATAAAGCGTTGCAAGATAACAATAGCAGGGAGATAAATTAGTTCCGGCGGTTTCAAATTGTGGTTTTAACCCTTTTTTACACCCGCCTACCCTTTTTAAAGACTTATCAGATCGGCAGCATAATTTCGGGCTTCGCCATCGCTTTCGTAATATTGTTCCAAAGTAGGTTTTTCTATAAAGGCTACTTTCCCCATGGTTTTTTCAATCACATCCGTCATATCTAAAAAACCAATTTTGTTACGTAAAAAAGCGTACACGGCAATTTCGTTTGCTGCATTCATTACGCAGGCAAGGTTACCGCCTTTATTTAGGGCTTCGGTGGCAAGAGTTAAGTTTTGAAATGTGCGATAATCGGGTTCATCAAACGTAAGTGTATTAATCTTTCTGAAATCGCAGCGCGGAAATTCGTTTTTTATTCTTTTTGGATAAGTAAGTGCATACTGAATAGGCAACTTCATGTCGGGTAGACCCATTTGCGCTTTTATGCTTCCGTCTTCAAACTGCACCATGGAGTGGATAATGCTTTGCGGATGTATGAGCACCTGAATTTGATCAGGACGTAAATTAAACAGCCACCGGGCTTCAATCATTTCTAAACCTTTGTTCATTAACGTAGCAGAGTCCACGCTTATTTTTGCACCCATCGTCCAGTTTGGGTGTTGCAGTGCATGCTCTCGTTTTACATTTACGAGGTAGTTTGTTTTTCTACCCAGAAAAGGTCCGCCGGAAGCCGTTAAAATAACCTTTTCAATCGGGTTGCGCATTTCGCCTACAAGGCATTGAAAAATTGCAGAATGTTCTGAATCCACGGGTATAATAGGCACCTTTCTTTCAATGGCCATTTGCATAATAATGTCGCCGGCAACTACAAGTGTTTCTTTATTTGCCAATGCCACTAACTTGCCTTCGCTGATTGCTGTTAGCGTAGGTTTTAAGCCGGCATAGCCTACAATAGCTGCAAGCATTACATCGTAAATGTTCATGGCGGCTACTTCTTCCAGTGCTTTTTCGCCGGCAAACACCTTTATATTGGTACTGGCCAGTGCACTTTTTACTGTAGCGTATTTCGAATCGTCGCTTATTACTACAACGTTTGGGTTAAAGGTGAGTGCTTGTTGTATCAGCACTTCGTCGTTGCTGTTGCCGGTTAATACTTCTACCGAAAACTGATCTTTGTTGGCAGCAATTACTTCCAGCGCCTGCGTTCCTATAGAACCTGTGGAGCCAAATATTGCAATGCGTTTTTTTGGTGAAGTATTGTTCATGGGAATGATTATCAACAGGTAAAATACCGAACATTTGAAAGGTATGAAAAAGGGGTCATAGCAGCAAAGGTAAGCCGCTTAAACCCAACGCGAAAGCTCGTTGGCAATAACCCGGTTATTACTTAAGCGCGGCACTTTATTTTGTCCGCCCAACTTTCCTACCGATCGCATATACTCTATAAACCCGCCCCTTTGTACAACCTTTATTTGTAAGGTGCCTAAAACATTGCCTTTTATTAAATCATCATAATAAATGTTCAGGCTTCGTAAATAATCATCTACTTTTTTAGAAAATAACAAGATGTCGTGAGGTTCTTTTTCAAATTCAATAAGCCATTCGTGGTAGCTTTTTCCGTCTCCCTGCACAATCATGGGCGCTACGGTAAACTCGGTAATGCGTACGTTTTCTTTATCTGCGGCATGCAGTAAACTTTGTTCTACTTCTTCGCCAATAACATGTTCGCCAAAGGCAGATATAAAATGTTTTGTTCGGCCGGTAACTACCAACCGGTAAGGTGCCGTGCTTACAAATTTTACTGTATCGCCAATGTTATAACCCCAAAGGCCTGCGTTACTGCTTACAATAAGAGCATAGTTTACGCCCACTTTTACTTCGTGTAACGAAAGGCGTGTTGGCGCATCGTTAAATATTTCGTCTGCTGGTACAAACTCAAAATATATTCCACTGTCGGTGTTTAGAAGCAAACCTTCCGTGTTTTGCCCGTCCTGAAAAGCAAAAAAGCCTTCTGATGCGGGAAACGTTTCAATAGAATCTACTTTTCGGCCAATGCTTTCTAACAGCTTTGCTTTATAGGGTTCAAAGGCTACGCCACCGTGAACAAACACCGAGAAATTGGGAAACAAGTTGCCTATATTTTTACCGCTCTTTTGTTGCAGCCTGTCAAAATACATTTGAACCCAGGGCGGAATACCGCTAATGAGCGTCATATTCTGATCAATAGTTTCTTCTACAATTTTATCCAGTTTTTTCTCCCAGTCATCTATACAATTGGTTTCGTAAGAAGGCAGTTGATTGCTGCGCAGATATTTTGGTACATGATGATTGACGATGCCGCTCAACCTGCCGGTGGGGATATCGGCAACGCGTTCCAGTTCTGGCGAGCCTGATAAAAAGATCAATTTACCATCGGCAAAAGCCGCATTGCCCGTTTCTGCCATATAACAAAGCAGCGCATTTCGGGCGGTGTTTATATGGTTTGGAATAGATTCTTTTGTTATGGGAATGTATTTTACGCCGCTTGTTGTGCCCGATGTTTTTGCAAAATATATTGGTTTTCCTTTCCAGAGAACATTGTGCTTTCCATCCCTAATTTTTTGAATGTATGGCGCAAATCCTTCGTAATCTCTAAGGGGAACTGCTTGTTTAAATGCTGCATAATCTGCAACATCTGTAAGCCGGTGATCAGTACCAAAAAGAGTGGTTTTACCCGTTTTCAGCAGGTTTTTTAAAACATCATCCTGGTTGGCTAAAGCAGTGGTGGCGCCTTTACGAACCTTTGCCTGTATGTAAGAAGCAAACGGCTTGGCGAGAAAAGATTTAATGTTCATTATAACGAAAGCATTTACTTCTGTAAAAAAACTAAATCGCGCAAAAAATAACCGCAAATATACAGATACAATTTACGGGTTTGATTCTTAAGCATTAAAGGTTCACATGCACTACCCTTTTTTAAAGGTTTGCAAAAAGTACAAAGGCTTATTTTGTTTTATGAATATAGAACACACCCCTTTTTTGAGAAATTTTGAAAATAGATAAGGTTGAAAAATGAAGAAAGATTTAATGTGGAAACTGAAAAACAACGCATTTACTTTGTAGCCACTACTACCCCTTTTCTGAACGTTTTTGTGGAGTAAACGCTAAAAACATGCGAAAAAGGGGTATCATCTTACTTCTTTGTGTTTTTAAAATGGAAAGTCTTTGTCTCAACCAACTTTTTCCCTTACTTTTGCCCACCTAATTTTTGAACCGTTATGTTCGCAATAGTAAAAATATCCGGTCAGCAGTTTAAAGTGCAAAAAGATCAAACTTTGTATGTACCAAACCTTGGTGGTAAAACCGGCGATAAAGTAGAATTTGGCGATGTGATTATGGCTGATGATAATGGAAATTTATCGTTTGCCAAAGCTATATCTGTAAAAGTGCAGGCCGAGATTCTTGACCAGGTAAAAGGTGATAAAGTAATTGCTTATAAGCAAAAACGTAGAAAAGGTTTCCGTAAGAAATTAGGACACCGTACGCATTATACAAAAATCAAAATCAGCGATATTGCTTAATAGCAGTAACGCACTTATTCTGATTTCAATTTTTTAAATTTTAATTTTCCCATCATGGCACATAAAAAAGGTGAAGGAAGTGTAAAAAACGGCCGCGACTCGAACAGCAAACGCCTGGGCGTGAAAATATTTGGCGGTCAGGCAGCCGTTAACGGCAACATTATTATTCGTCAACGCGGCACTGTTTACCACCCGGGTAACAATGTTGGTGTTGGTAAAGATTTTACTTTGTTTGCATTAACAGATGGCGTTGTTGAATTTCGTAAAGGAAGACAAAACAGAACATTTGTTTCTGTTAGCCCTGTTGAAGCAACTGCTTAGTTTGGTATGATGGTTGAGTAAAAACTTTGAGAGTTGATTTTTACTAATTAACTTTACGACTGTTATTTTTTACTAACCATTAAATTTCAAACAACATGGCAACAGCAAAAAAAGCTGCCAGCAAAAGTTCATCAAAAGGCGCCACTTCGCCGGCAACTAAAGGCAGTTCAAAAGGAGCTACAAAAATGGCTTCGAAAGGTGGAGCAAAAAGTGCTACTAAAGCTTCTTCAAAAGGAGCTACAAAAAGCACCACAAAATCTCCTACTAAAATGGCCGCTAAAGGTGGATCAAAAAGCGCTACTAAAGCATCTTCAAAAGGAGCTACCAAAGGTGCCGCAAAATCTACTTCGAAAATGGCCACTAAAGGCGGAGCAAAAAGCGCTACCAAAGCTTCTTCAAAAGGAGCTTCGAAAGGTACCGCAAAAGCTTCTTCGAAAGGTAGATAAGTTAGAAGCAATTTCATTTAATATAAGTCCCGCAGTGCGGGACTTTTTTTATGCCCAAATCCTTTCTTGAGTTAGATTTAGTAGATAATATAATTGAATATTCTTTAAAATAAATGTTCAACAATCTGTATACAATATATAAAATTTGATGTTCAAAATCCCTTGGTGACCTTCAGTACCTATTCGTCAATCTACTAACTTGCAGTCATGGATAATAACGCAATTGCCGACCAACTTTCGACACTTTCAAAACTGATGGATATTTCAGGCGAAAACTCTTTTAAATCAAAAAGCTATGCATCTGCCGCTTTTGCCATTGAAAAACTTCCCCGGCAACTATCCACTTTATCGAAAGAACAAATAGTGGCGCAACGCGGAATTGGCGAAAGCGTTGGAACTAAAATAACCGAGTTGCTGCAAACCGGCGAAATAGAAATAATAAAGAAACTTATTTTAAACATACCGCCTGGCGTACTTCAAATGCTCGACATTAAAGGGCTTGGACCAAAAAAAATTCATGTGCTTTGGAAAGAGTTAAACATTACCAGCATTGAAGAATTAGAGGAAGCCTGCAAACAAAACCGCGTGGCCGACAAGAAGGGCTTTGGCCCAAAAACACAGGAAAAAATCTTAGAATCTATTGCCTTTAATGAGCAAACATCCGGCGCTTATTTATACGCTCAGGTTGAAGGATTTGTATTAGCCTTCAAAGCCAAATTAGAGGAAGCTTTTAGCGGTGAGAAACTCGAAGTTACCGGGGCCTTTCGGCGGCAATTAGAAGTGATTGATAGATTAGAATGGGTGACTACTATTTCCAAAAATAATCTTAAAGGCTACCTTAAAGCCGAAGGCATGAACATTCTTTCAGAAGCCGGCGATACCCTGCTTACAGACCTTAACGAAACCCTTGTGATTGCCTTTCATCTAACAAAAAAAGAGCACTTTTATTCAACGCTTTTTACTACCAGTTGCAGCGAAGCCTTTTTAGAAGGTTTTATAACATTAAGCAAGTGGAAAGAAGAACATTATTACCAAAGTGAAAAAGAAATCTTCACGTCCGCCGGGCTTTCATTTATTCCCCCTTTTATAAGAGAAACAAAAGAAATTTTACAAAAGGCAAAAGAGGGGGAAGTACCGAACGTGCTTCAAACAGCCGATGTAAAGGGGCTTATACATGCGCATAGCAATTGGAGCGATGGCGCCAATACCATAGAAGAAATGTCCGTAGCCTTAATAGAACTTGGTTTTGAATACCTTGTTATTTCCGACCATTCGAAAGCGGCTTATTACGCTGGTGGATTAACGGAACAGCGCATTCAAGAGCAGCATCAATATATAGATGCTTTGAATATAAAGTTGGCGCCTTTTAAAATATTTAAAAGTATTGAATGCGATATTTTAAGTAATGGTGCGTTAGATTATACCGATAAAGTGCTGGCTTCTTTCGATCTTGTTATTGCCTCTATACACAGCAATTTGCAAATGAAAGAAGAAAAAGCAATGATGCGTTTGCTGAGCGCTATAGAAAATCCGTACATAACTATTTTAGGGCACATGACTGGCCGCCGCCTGCTGAAACGGCCAGCTTACCCTGTAGACCATGCAGCCATTATAAACGCCTGCGCGCAGCATGGCGTAGTAGTTGAAATTAATGCAAATCCTCAGCGGCTGGATATGCAGTGGGAATGGGTGAATTACGCACTGGAAAAAGGCTTGTTACTGTCCGTTAACCCTGATGCGCATACCATTGCGGAATTCGAAAATATCAAATACGGCGTTCTGTCCGGGCAAAAAGGCGGACTTACAAAAAGCTCAAACTTAAGTTCGTTCAGCAGGCAGCAACTGGAGAAATATTTAACCGAACGGCGGAAGCAAAAAGGTATCTAAAAGGGGTCAATCGGCAAGCGGCAACTGCACAAAAAAAGTGGTACCCGCACCTTCTTTTGTTTCAAACCAAATAGTGCCACCCGATTGTTCGATGATGCTTTTGCTCATGGCAAGCCCCAATCCTGTACCCGAAGTTTTCGTGGTAAAGTTTGGTGTAAACATCTTTGCGTGCATTTCGGCTTTTATGCCTTCGCCATTATCTTTTATACAAATTAACACCTGCTGCCCTTTTAATTCTTCTTCAATTTCTATTTTGCACCGGGTTCCTTCGGCGCATGCATCAATAGCGTTTGTTAGCAGGTTTGTAAACAGCCGGTTCATATGCGTTTTATCGGCACGCACCATAATCTCTTGTGGCAAACGGCTCCAGGTTAAAGTTATTTTTGTGTTGGCGCTATACAAATCCCTCAGACTTTCTATTATTTGGTGAAGGTCAAAAAGTTCTACATGCCGGTTTCCAATATTGGCAAAGCGCGCAAAATCTGCAGCTATTTTTGATAGATGGTCTATTTGCTCCACCAAAGTATTTGCTACGTTTGAAGTAAGTTCTTTTACGTTTGTTTGGTTGCTGTTTATAGCCTTTTGAAGGTATTGAATACTGAGCTTCATAGGCGTTAGCGGGTTTTTAATTTCGTGGGCTACCTGCCGCGCCATCTCGCGCCACGCACCTTCCCGCTCGCTTTTTGCAAGTGCCTGAGCGCTTTGCTCCAACTGCTGCACCATTATATTATACTGCTTTATCAATTCACCAAGTTCGTCGTTGCGGTTCCATACAATTTCTTCGTTGGTACGGCCAAGCTGAATGGCTTTCATCTTTTCACCAATAATAAAAAACGAACTTGTAATGCGGTTGGCAATGAACAAGGCAATAATACCCGCGATTAAAAAAATAAATGCATTTAAGTTAATAATGGTAACTAAAAAGTTTGAAATCTCCTGGTTCAGATCTACCTGCGATAAGAAATACGGAATGTTTAAATAAGCATAAACTTCTCCTTTTTCATCGCGTACAGCGGCGTAAATACTTAGGTAGCGCAACGTGGTCAGGCTTTCTTCCTGCACGTATTGCACCTGACGTAAACGGTGCAAGTGGTAATAAGCTTCCGGGTGAATTTTGTTGCTTAATATTCCTCTGTTATAAACCTCCGATTGAGAGGAAACCTGCAAATTGCCCTGCAGATCGTACACGTTTACATCTACATTATGAATGTCGGCAACTTCATCTATGAGCTTTTGCAGATTGTAATTTGTAACAGGGTCGTAAATTTTTACCTCATCATCAAACGTATGAAAATCGCCTACCCTTTTTTGCATTTCCCGCACCATAATGCCTGCAGTGCGGCTTAGCTTATCGATGTTGTTACGTTCGTAACGGCTAATAAAAAACTTAATAGTAGCCGCACCAATAATTAAAAATGAAAACACTGAAATAAAGATAATAGTGCCATGTACCTGCGACCGGATGTTCATTTGCCAGAACAGCCTTAAGGCTTTTACATTGGTGCCGCTTCGCAGCAAAAAAGCAAGTATTTGCAATAGCGCCACCAAAAATAAAAATGCACAAAAAAGGTATGAAAAAAGGGTAATGCTTTCTATTAACGTATTTTGCTTTTTAGCAATAATCACTACTTTATCTTTGTTGGCTCGGTACCACAATTCGTCGTAGCCATTGGTATAAACGCGGTTAAACTCCAGCGGAGTCACTTCGTCTTCAGTAATATTTATTTTAAAAGGGTACTTGCTGCTGGATGCGATAAGCAATCCATAGCTATACACCGCATAAGAATAAATAGATGAATTTTCTGCATCCATTTCGTTTACCCGGCTAAACAATTCGGGATAAAGTGCATCCTGACTGTATTTTTTTGGTGTAGAAATTATAAAGAAAGAGCCAAGCCTTATCGAATCTTCAATTATTCTTTTTGTAATGTAGGTGTATTGGTCAAATGATGTTTCGTGGTAAAATAGATCGGGTATTTTTGTAGGCTTGCTTTGGGTGGTAAACAGGTTGTTCAGGTCGGCATAACTAAGCGGATCGGGATTATTTACCGGGCGGTTCAGCGAATCGAAAACATAGATCTTAGTTTCGTATTTTCTTAGGTAACCCGTAATGTTTTCGCTAATAATACTATCGCGTATAAAACGGTTGGTAGCTTTGTTTTTAAACCTGGGAAAATTAAAAAACAAGAATTCATTATCAAGATAAGTTAAAGCAATGCTTAGTGTTCGTTCGGCGGAAGGGTCGGATAATTCATCGTATTTTTCTGCAATGCTTTTTCTAATGCGCAGTTCTTTTTCCTTGTTCTCCTGCAAAATAATGATGGCCAACGAAACTGAAAATGCAAAAATCCAAAACAAAACGCCGGCAATAGTTACCTTAAACCGGTTTACTATTAAACCTTCCTGGCTTAAAAGCAACGTATAAACAAGCAGCCACAGCAATACGGGAATATGAAACTGCAACACGTTATTGCCCCACTGAAACGTTAAGAAAATAAGCCCTGTAAATGCAAGCACCAGGCACAGGTAAAGTATGTTATATCTAAACGCCGGGTATATAAACCGGAATAAAATACGGGTAAAATAATAGTATGATAAAGAAAGCAGCGCCAGCACCACAAAGCCAAGTATGGTAAACACATCGAGGCTAAAAAAGTCAATTACATTAAACGATATTTTCGAATCTGCTACCAGGCTGTGCACCACATTTGCAAATTGGAAAGTGCAAATAATTAAAAACAACAGGGCAGCACCGCCTGCAACCTGAACGCGCCTTCCGGTTAAAAAGTGGGGCAGCCGTTTAAGTGGTCCAATGTTGTACCAGGAAAATACCACAAGCCAGCAAAAGAAAATAGCGTTTATCAGCAAATCGCCAAGCGAACGGTTAAAATAATTATCAATTGTGCCGTAAACTGTAGGATTAAAAAGCTCGAATTGCCGAAAGGAAAAAAGGCCGGGAAACGCAAACAACAGCGCCCGCACTGCCAGTAACTGGAAAAACAAAAACAAAATGCCTCGCGTGGCACCCCATTTTCTGGTAACCGACTGCGCCAAAAAATGTACATAGGCAAGCAGCAAAACAAACGACATAATGCGCAAAAAAGCAGTGACGGTATCGTGTTGCGTTACCGGCGTAAAGGCTTTTCGTTCAATGTAAAAAAGCGGCTTTTTTGAAAGCGAGCTGATTACATAATTGGTCGTTTCATCAGAAATAGTAATTTTTCGAATGGCGTTTTTATCGTGCGCAAACTGCGTTGTTAAATAGCTGGAATGTTGAAAATCGAACTTATACAAAACAGGTATCATGGCATACGCCACTAAATTATCCGAAACGTTGGGCAATTGTATAGTGCGCTTGACCGCTATATAATAACCGTTCGGCAGTTGCTGAAAATATTCACCATCCGCCAACTTACGATCAGTAATTGGCGGCACCACTTTTTGGTTGTTCCAAAAGAAAAGCTCCTGTTCGCCCAAAGCAGATTGGGCATATAAAAATATGCCGTAATCTTTAGCAGCAAGCTCCTTAAAGGTTTCTAAGCTTTCCCTCTTTTGAACAAGTTTTTGCAAAAGCAGCGTGTCGCGGAGAAAGCGTTCATAATCTTTTTGCTGCTGGTGCACGTAGCGCTCCAGCCGTTTTTGCTCGTTACCTACTGATGGATTAACCCGAAAATAAAACGAGGAAAGAAACGACAACAAGAGCAAGCCCACTGCGGCAAGCAGCAATACAAATTTGGGCAATCGTTTATTTAGTTCGAAAAACTTCAAGTGCGCTCTTGTTTGATCTCATTCCAGAGTGTGTCCATTTCTTCCAGGGTCATGTTGCTTAAACTCGTACCCTTTTTCAAGGCTTTTTGTTCCATTTGTGTAAAGCGGTAAGTAAACTTTTTATTTGTTAGCTCTAATGCATTTTCTGCATCAACCTTTATAAAACGGCCAAAGTTAATTAAAGAAAAAAGTACATCGCCAAACTCGTCTTCAATGCGGCGGCTGTCGCCAATTGCAATGGCTTCTTTCAGTTCCCTAATTTCCTCTTCTACTTTTTCCCAAACCTGCTCTTTCGCCTCCCATTCAAACCTAACTTGCGCCGCTTTTTCCTGAAGCCGCATAGCTTTTACCATGGCAGGTAGCGCATTCGGCACGCCCGACAACATCGACGTTTTTCCTTCTTTTAATTTCAGCGCTTCCCAATTACGTTTTACATCTTCCTGGCTGGCCACCTCTACATCGCCATAAATATGAGGGTGCCGGTAAATGAGTTTTTGGCAAAGACCGTCAATAACATCAGCCATTGTAAATTTTGCCTCCTCCGTTGCAATGCGTGTGTAAAACACAATATGCAGCAGCAGATCGCCAAGTTCTTCTTTAATACCTTTCCAATCTTCATTTGTGATGGCATCAGTGAGCTCGTACGTTTCTTCCAAAGTCATTTGCCTTAACGAATGAATCGTTTGCGCTTTATCCCACGGACATTGTTCGCGCAAGTCGTTCATAATTACTATCAGCCGATCAAAAGCCTCAGCATTTCTGTTCATATTAATTAGATTTGAAAAGCGGTAAATACAAAAAAGATTATCAGCAGCAAAGTCAGCGATATAAAAC
>JBBSRB010000092.1:0-12482 GCA_038243445.1 Chitinophagales bacterium
ACATGGACCGTGTGCAGGTGCAGCTAAACAACCTGAAAACCAACCAGAGCGTGGTTGGAAACCTGGTGAACGTGTCCTATGCCGCCTTAAAATTTGCACTGGGGCTATCGCAAAAAGATACTGTTGTATTAAAAGAAAACCTAACAACCGAAAGCCTAAAAGAAGGCATTTTAGATGAAAGCTTTGCCTACGAAAACCGGGCAGAACTGCGCACGCTGGCAAAAAGCAAAGAACTGCAGCAGCTTGATGTAAAAAGATACCAGTTAGGCTATTTACCCACCGTGGCGCTTGCCGGCAATTATTCTATTACGGGGCAGGGACAAAAATTTTTTACCGATGACCAAACACGGTGGTTGAAAAGTTCGTACGTAGGCGTAAACGTAAGCATACCCCTTTTTGATGGGTTTCAGCGCCGTAATAAAGTAGTTCAGGCAGAGCTGAAAGTGGAAAAATTAGATAACAATATTGCTAATTTAAAACAAGCCATTGACCTGGAGCAGGTAATTACAAAAGAAAGCCTGAGGAATGCTTTGCTGAACCTTGACATACAGGAAAGAAATCTGGACCTTGCGCAAAGGGTATATAACGCCACCAAACTTAAGTTTGAAGCCGGCCTTGGCAGCAGCTTCGAAGTATTACAATCGGATAGCGATTATCAAACAGCGCAGGCTAACTATTTTACTGCTTTATACAATGCCACCGTGGCTAAAATAAGCTATCAATACTCTTTGGGTAAACTTCAATAAACAAACACACGAATAAAAAAAGATAAAATGCAAAAGAATATTTACTGGCTGCTGGTTTTAGGGTTCATCATAAGCTCTTGCGGCAACGGCAAAAAAGGCGCTAGTGGCGAATTGAACGACAAAAAAGCAAAGCTTGAAAAATTGCAGCAAGACCAACAAAAACTAAATACCGAAATTGCCACATTGCAAAAAGAAGTAAGCCTGCTGGATACTTCGGCAAAAGGGGGCGGGAATGCTAAACTGGTAGCCATTACACCAATAGGTACCGATAACTTCACCCATTATGTAGATCTTCAGGGACGTATAGATGCCACCAACATTTCGTACGTAGCGCCGCCAAACGGGCAAGGAGGTGTTGTAACTGCTTTATATGTAAAGCAAGGTGATTATGTAAAAAAGGGTCAGGTGCTGGCAAAGCTTGATGCACAATTAATAAGACAGCAAATAGAGCCGTTGCGTGTGCAACTTTCTGCTGCAGAAGATACGTACCGCCGCACAAAAAATCTGTGGGACCAGGGCATAGGCACCTACCAGCAAGTGCTTACCGCGCAAACGCAAGTGCAAAGTCTGAAAAAACAAATTGGCATTATACAAAAACAAATAGGATTAATGACGGTAACAGCTCCTTCATCTGGAGTGGCAGATGTGGTAAATGTGCGGGTGGGTGAAGCCTTTACAGGAACTTCTGCAGCCGGTCCGCAAATACGCATTGTAAACACCAGCAAGTTAAAAGTGGTAGCCGATGTGCCGGAAAACTATCTTGGTAAAATTGGCGTAGGAAGTACTGTTCAGGTAACGTTACCAAATTTAAATAAAACGTTTGAGGCAAAAGTAACTGTGGCGGGTAAAATTATTGATCCTTCCAGGCGCACATTTTACGTAGAAATACCCATTCCATCAAGTCCTGAGTTCAAACCAAACCAAATAGCTACCGTTCAGGTGCAGGACTATGCAAAAGCAGAAACTATTACCATTCCGGTAAGCACGCTTCAAAACGACGACAAAGGAAAATTTGTGATGGTGGCCGTTAACGAGGGTGGAAAATTAATTGCGCACAAACGAACTGTTATTATTGGCGAAATGTACCAGGATAAATTGGAAGTGAAAAGTGGCTTGCAGGCAGGCGATCAGTTGGTTACGGAAGGTTTTCAAAACTTGTACGATGGGCAGTTGTTAACAACGAAGTAAAAGATGAGGAGTTTGAGATGACGAATGGTTTTATAAACGTTGACCGGTTGGTCGTTGATCGTTGATTGAAGGAAAAGAGCCTTCACAAAATCGAACAACGAACAACCGAACATCGGCCAACGTCCAACGTCCAACGATCAACCGGCTTTTCATTCTAAATAAAGACAAAATAATAAAATGAGCGCATTAGAAAATTTTACAGGAAAGTTTAAGCATTTTAAGCCTACTACCTGGAGTATAAACAACAGAACAACCATTTACCTGGTAATGCTTTTTGTGAGCCTTGCAGGAGTGTTTCAATTTGTTACGCTGCCCAAAGAGCAGTTTCCGGATATTGTTATTCCAAATATTTACGTACAAACAATTTACGCCGGTAACACACCACGTGATATTGAAAACCTGGTAACTCAGCCCATAGAAAAACAAATAAAAGGCATTTCGGGCATTAAGGTAAACAAAGTAACCTCTACCTCGCAGCAGGATTTTTCGGCCATTATTGTTGAATTTGATACTGATGTAGATATTGATGTGGCGCTGCAAAAGGTTAAAGATGCGGTGGACAAAGCAAAGAAAGATCTGCCTACAGATTTAACTTCCGACCCAACGGTTTTAGAAGTAAGCCTTTCGGAACAACCCATTATGTACCTGAATCTGAGCGGCGACTACGACCCCACGCGGCTAAAAGCATACGCCGATGAACTGCAGGACCGCGTGGAAGAATTGCCGCAGGTAAACCGGGTAGATATTGTAGGAGCTCCCGAAAGAGAGTTTCAAATTAATGTAGATAACCTGCGCATGCAAAGCGCCGGCGTAACCTTCGATGATATTGCCAATGCAGTATCGCGGGAAAACCTTGATATATCCGGCGGACAATTGGAAGTAGGAAATATGCGCCGCAACCTGCAACTGAAAGGGCAGTTTAAAACCGTTTACGATATAGAAGGATTAATCATCCGTAACAATAGCGGCGCCCCCATTTATTTGCGGGACATTGCCGAAGTAAAAGATACAGTAAAAGAACGCGAAAGCT
Source organism: Chitinophagales bacterium (assembly GCA_038243445.1). Classification (GTDB taxonomy): domain Bacteria; phylum Bacteroidota; class Bacteroidia; order Chitinophagales; family Chitinophagaceae; genus Flavisolibacter. The sequence continues at coordinate 2,965 of JBBSRB010000092.1, forward strand.
TTGCACGGCTAAATGGTAAAAACGTTATTACTTTAAACGTAGTAAAACGTTCGGGCGAAAACCTGATTAATACTGCCGAAGGCGTTAACGAGATAGTTAAAAATTTAAAAGCCACTTCTTTCCCGCCCAATTTAGATGTAGTAATTACCGGCGACCAAAGCATTAATGCCCGCAACTCGTTTAACGAACTGGTAAATACCATTGTAATTGGGTTTATACTGGTGTTGATTATTCTGATGTTTTTTATGGGCGTGGTTAATGCGTTTTTTGTAGCCCTTAGTGTGCCGCTCAGCATTTTTGTAGCCTTTATGTTTTTGCCCGGTGCCGAAATTATTGCAGGCTCTGCGGTTACCTTAAACTTTATTGTGCTTTTTGCCCTTCTTTTTGGGTTGGGTATTATTGTAGATGACGCAATTGTAGTAATTGAAAATACCCACCGCATATTTGTTGAAGGGCGCGGACGAATGAATTCGGAAAAATCGGCCATGATGGCTGCCGGCGAAGTATTTGTGCCCGTACTTGCGGGTACGCTAACTACCCTTGCGCCGTTTTTACCGCTGCTTTTTTGGCCAGGTATAATTGGTAAGTTTATGATTTACCTGCCAACTATGCTCATTTTTACTTTGGCTGCATCGTTGGTTGTAGCATTTATTATGAACCCTGTTTTTGCAGTGGACTTTATGAACCATGCCGAACACCAGGGCGAACCGAAATCAGCCATCTTTCGTAAAAAAAGCTTTTGGGTAGGGATAGCTTTAGGTATTTTGTTGGATTTAATGGGAGCCACTTTCTTAGGCAACCTGCTCCTTTTTCTTATGTTGCTGATGGTGTTTAACCGCTATGTGTTAAACGATGCAATTCATGCTTTTCAAAACCGGGTGTTGCCGGCTATTATGAGCAAGTACGAACAACTGCTTCGCTGGGGATTAAAAGGCTGGCGCCCGGTATATCTGCTGCTGGCCACTTTTGGATTATTTGTGTTAAGTATCGTTTTGTTTGGTATTGCTACCAGCTCGCAATGGGTTAAAGTAGTGTTCTTTCCAAAGTCTGACCCCAACTTTATTTACACGTACATAAAACTACCCGCAGGTACCGATGTGGCCTACACCGACTCGGTTACACACGTGCTGGAAGAAAGAGTGTATAAAGTACTGGGCATGGATGGAGGTAAAAAAAACCCGGTGGTGGAAAGTGTTATATCAAACGTAGCCATTGGCGCTTCCGACCCGTCAAGCGGAGATAGAAGCACACGATCCGAACTGGGGCGCATCCAGGTTTCGTTTGTAGAGTTTGAAAAGCGTCATGGTGTAGAAACAGCTCCATATCTTGATTCGATCCGAAACGCTGTAAAAGGAATTCCGGGAGCCGAAATTTCTGTTGACCAGGAGCGCAGCGGCCCGCCAACTGATCCGCCCATTAACATTGAAGTAGCAAGTGAAGACATTGACGATCTGGTAAAAACAGCGGTCAATCTCAAAAACTATTTAGATTCTATTAATGTTCCGGGTATAGAAGAATTAAAAATGGATGTGGACCTTACCAATCCTGAAATTTCGCTTACGGTAAATCGCGACCGCGCCTTAATTGAAGGGGTAAGCAGCGCTCAAATAGGCATGCAGATCAGAACGGCGCTTTTTGGACGCGAGGTTTCAAAAATTAAAGACGGCGAAGACGAATATAAAATTCAATTGCGTAACAAGGAACTCCAGCGCAAAAGCCTTACCGATCTGTTGAACATGAACGTTTCGTTCCGCGATTTTAACGGACAGGTAAAAAGAGTGCCTATTTCATCGTTGGTGAAGGTAGATTTTACCAGCACGCAGGGCAGTGTAAAGCGCAAGAACTACAAACGCGTTATTTCCTTACGTTCAAATGTGCTGGAGTCAGCCGGTTATACCGCACAATCGGTAAATACACAGCTAAAAGGGTATTTGAACAACTTTAAGAAAAAGCCCGATAATGTTACCATTGCGCAAACCGGCGAGGGCGCACAACAAGCCGAAACCGTTGCGTTTTTAGGAAAGGCGCTGGTTATTGCTTTAATGATTATATTAATTGTACTTGTTGTACAATTCAATTCTATAAGCAAACCAGTAATTATATTAACCGAAATTTTGTTTAGCATTATTGGTGTATTGCTTGGCTTTAGCATTACCGGTATGGCTGTGTCGGGGGTTTTTACAGGGTTAGGAATTGTAGGTTTGGCGGGCATTGTAGTGAAAAACGGTATTTTGGTTATTGAGTTTGCCGAAGAATTAAGAATGCGCGGATTAAAAACAAGAGATGCAGAAATAGAAGCCGGAAAAACACGTATCATTCCTGTATTGCTAACAGCTCTTGCAGCCATTTTTGGTATGATACCGCTCGCTATCGGTTTCAACATCAATTTTATAACATTGTTTTCCGAGCTGAATCCGCACATCTTCTTTGGTGGCGACAGTGCTAAATTCTGGTCGCCGCTGGCATGGACGCTTATCTTCGGGTTGATCTTTGCATTTTTTATGACCTTATTTATTTTGCCTGGCATGTACTTAATTTCGGAACGGCTAAAACGCCCAATGCGCCGGATGTATGGTGGAAGATGGATTTCCATGATGGGCATTCCGCCGTTAACCCTTTTATTTATTCCACTTATTTTAGTAACCATGGTTCGCCATAGAATGGAAGTGGCACGCAGAAGAAGAAGATTGAAAAACGATGAAACAGCAAATGAAGCCTTTATAGGAAGTTGGTTTTAATAATTTTTTTAGGCAGGAATTAGATAAATAGAACGGCAGCGGCTCAGAAATGAGCCGCTTTTTTTGTGTTGCACCTTTTCCTCAATCTTTTTTATCCTTATTTTAATTAGAACCATGTTGAGCATTAATAACTACAATCCATTTTTAAATTCCCTTTTTTAAGGGTTTTACACAGGCGAATAATAATTGCATGAACTAACAAGCGTAATTTTTTGTTTCGGTAAAATAAAAACCGACCCATTACAATTAACGTAAGTTATTTAAATCAGTTATCTCACCTTTAAAACACTTAATTATGGATCCGCAAACAGCTGTTCAAAAAAACGGCACGGAACAATCGCTACTCGAGCAGAGAATTAATCGCCGCAAATTTTTACTTTTTTCAGGTACAGCAGCTTCAGCAGTTGTAATAGGTACTGCCTGTAGTAAAGATGTAGAAGTTTCGGGCAACAACAATAATAACAATAATGGTGTTGACCTGGGCTCCGGCGATTTTGGTATTTTAAATTACGCTTATGCTCTGGAGCAATTAGAAGCCGCCTTTTACACCCAAGTAATGGCTACCCCTTATGCAAGCATGCCCGCTATGGAAGCCGAATTTTTAAAAGACATTCGCGACCATGAAATTGCCCATCGTGAATTTTTTAAAAATGCTTTAGGCACCAATGCTATAAAAGGTTTGGAAGTAGATTTTTCGTCTATTGATTTTACCAGCCGCGCCAGTGTGTTGGGTACCGCAAAAGCTTTTGAAGACCTTGGTGTAGCTGCTTATAACGGCGCCGGTAAGTTATTAAAAAGTACAGATTATCTTTTAATTGCAGGAAAGATTGTCTCTGTTGAAGCACGTCATGCTGCTTCAATACGCGAACTATTAGCACCAAACTCGTTTGCTGATTTGGCTTCATTGGCTTCAATGGGCGCCGATAACAGCAAAGGCTTAGACGCGCAAATGATGCCTAAAGACGTATTGGCTATTGCCGGTAAATACGTGAAAACAAAAATCAACGCAAACAATCTTCCCACCTCTTAAAAAGCAATAAAATGAACTTACAAAATATATTAACAGAAATAGAAAAGGTAGATCCGGAAGTGTACGACCGGATGGATACCCGGAGAAACGCAATGCAGCGCTTTGCCACAGTAGGAAAAGTGCTTGCCGCCGCCGCCGTTCCCTTTGCCGTAGGTAGCATGTTTAAAAAAGCGTATGGACAAACGCCGGCCGACGTACTGGACGTATTAAAGTTTGCCTTAACGCTTGAATATCTCGAAGCAGAATTTTACAAACAAGCTGTTGACTCAGCCGCTGTTGCTACTGCTTCGGCAGCTGATAAAGCCGCTTTAGTTATTATCCGCGACCATGAAATATCACACGTTGCGTTTTTAAGAGCTGCTATTACTGCCTCTGGTGGAACGCCCGATACACTTACGGCCGCCAATTTCGACTTTAGTGGTGGTATGGGATCCGGCACTGGTCCGTTTAAAGATGCTTTTGCCATGTACCCTGTTTTACTTGCCGTAGCGCAAACCTTTGAAGATACCGGCGTTAGAGCCTATAAAGGACAAGCCGGCCGCTTAATTGAAAACAATGATGTGTTAACCGCAGCGTTACAAATTCATTCTGTTGAAGGCCGCCACGCAGCTAAAATACGCTACATGCGCCGCATGATGACTGGAACAAACCTAATTCCTGCTGGCGTTACGCTTCAGCCCTGGATTACCCTTGACCAAAGTGGTATAGATGTAGGAGATGCAGGAGTGAATGCAGTAATTCAAAAAAGCTATAATGGCGAAGCAGTGGTTATGCAGGCAGGTGTGCCTATTACTAATATCAATGGAAACACCATTGCAGCAGCCGAAGCTTCGGAAGCTTTTGACGAGCCGCTAACAAAAGAACAGGTTTTAGATATAGTAAAGCCGTTTATTAAAGCTTAATTACTTATTTATATTTATAAAGAGCGGTGCTTTTTGCATCGCTCTTTTTTGTTTTTGTACCTCAACAACGTTTTGCCCTACTTACATTAAACTCAAAAAGTTACCATACAAAACCTTTAAAAAAGGGTACTAAATTCTTTCAAGCTAATCAGCAGGTAACTGTGTCACCCCTTTTTTAAAGGTTTTGATCGGTGCCAGTGCTCGTTTCATTTTCCAATAAGAATTTGTATGGCTTACCCTTTTTCATTTGTTTTTACAAACGAATCGTACGCGTTAAGTAATACCGATATCATGTGCGATGACGCGTATTGTTTGTTCAGGCTTTTTGAAAGTGCTTCATCTAATAATATAACTAATTTTTTATGTTTCTTTATGGCAAGAATTGCTGGACTTTTTTTTCACGTGTCAGACATCTTAAAGATGTCAGACACCTTTTTGAGTCCCAATATCCGCTTAAAAGATTTTGCTTATGTTTTCTGTATCTAACATTTTATAAGAGTCTGCGTAAAAGGTTACATCTCTTAAGTCAAGTAGTTTATAAGCCAATCGTTTGTTGCATAGTGTTCCGTTGCGAAGCATGATGTAATCAGGAAAAGAAGAAAATTCGTACTGCTCTATTTTTTGCACTAATGCTGCTCTTAACGGATTTTGATGAATATAATGGAAAGCAATAATGTCGTATACGCCTTTACCATCACTGATGCATTTAGCTTTTGTTTTTTGTTGAAACACATTCCCTGTTTTATGCTGTTGTTTATTAATACCCTTGCTAAAGGAGCTTAACAACAATCGGATACCTTCAGTTAAGTGCTGAGAAGGGATTAAGCTTTTTGGAACGGCTGTACAGGAATGCGCATCTGCATGTACCAAAAAATGAAAATGATTTGGCATAAGGCACCAAGCCAGGAGTGAGCAACGAGGTTTAAGATATTTCTGCATCTTGGCAACGAAGTACAGATAGTTTTCTCTGTTGTTATAGATCTCTTGCCGGTTGTTGCCGCGGTTGTAGATATGATATAAGTTTCCAGGCTCGAAATGCATTTACGAAATTACCAAAAAAAGAAATGATTGTTAAACCTAAAGAGGTCTGATACCCGCTTACACAATATCCCAAACCTCGTTGCCGCGCAACAATTTATTTAAATCGGCACCTTTCTTTGCAAAGGCTTCTTCCAGTTGCATGGCCATCATGTCTTCGTAAGTGGGGCGTATAGCCTGGTAAAACACCCCAAAAGGCCTCGGCAAATGGTGCTCGGCACGTGGATTATCAAACATACGCGTAAGAATTTGCGCCTTGTAAATATCGCTTTCATCGTGCACCCACAAATCATCGGCGCTGTAACCATTGGCAAGCTGTACTACTTTTGGAATAAAACCATCCAGCTTAATACCTTTTTCTTTGTTGGCGCCAAAGAGTAAGGGTTGGCCTTGTTCTAAAAAAATAGTTTCATCTCCTTTCGAACTTTTTTCTGTAAAAATTTCAAAAGCGCCATCATTAAAAATATTGCAGTTCTGGTATATTTCTAAAAACGAAGTACCGTGATGTGCATGCGACCGAAGCAGCATAGCCTGCAGGTGTTTAACGTCTCTGTCCATGCTTCGGGCCACAAAAGTAGCATCGGCACCAAGCACAAGGGCAGAAGGATTAAACGGATGATCGATGCTTCCGTAAGGAGTTGATTTGGTTACTTTCGCTTCTTCCGATGTAGGCGAATATTGTCCTTTAGTTAAGCCATAAATCTGATTATTAAACAACAGCAGGTTTACGTCAAAATTTCGGCGCATCAGTTGTAAGGTATGGTTTAAACCAATACTTAAACCATCTCCATCGCCGGTAACAATCCACACGCTTAATTCAGGTCGGGCGGCTTTTAAACCGCTCGCAATGGCCGTTGCGCGGCCGTGTATGGAGTGCATTCCATACACGTTCATATAATACGGAAACCGCGAGGAGCAGCCGATGCCGGAAATAATGGCGAAGTTTTCTCTTGGAATACCCAGCGTAGGCATTACTTTTTGCACTTGCGCCAGTATAGAATAGTCGCCGCAGCCAGGGCACCACCGAACTTCCTGATCGGTGGCAAAATCCTTAGCAGTTAAAACGGGTTTATTGGGAGTAATTGTTTCCATGGTGTTATAATTTTCAATGCTCAATTGTCAATATTCAATATTCAGGCTTTTCGCAATCTTATTGGCCTTTGATGTTTCAATGCTTTTTGCGATGATGGCAATCAATTCCTCAGCCTTTTTAAATTTACCATCAAGCTTTTCAACAGGTTTTTTCATTTGTTTTTTGATGATAATTTTCAATGCGGTACGGCATTCTTTTAATTCGTTTTACAACGATTCCAAGCTTATGAATAAAATCATTACGTGATTCTGCAGCTTGCACTTCGCCGTAGTTAAAAGTGGGTGCATGAAAGGAACGTCATTGAGCATTTATTTCTTTCCAATTCTGCTTTATTGTGTATTTGCCTGTAATTCTTCCCAGTATTCTGCTGCCCGCCGTGTGTGCGGAATAACAATGGTTCCGCCAACTATATTGGCAACAGCAAAAATCTCGTATAATTCATCTGTAGTAATGCCCAACTCGTGCGCTTTGCCTACGTGGTACTTTATGCAATCATCGCAGCGCAACACCATGCTGGCCACTAAACCAAGCATTTCTTTTGTGCGTTTATCCAGTGCGCCGTCCTCGTACGTATTTGTATCTAAGTTCCATAAACGTTTAATCACCAGGTTATTCTTGCTCAAAATCACCTCGTTCATTTTCATGCGGTAGTCGTTAAACTCGTTCACCAAATTGCTCATGGTTCTGTTTTTGTGTAGGCAAAGGTACATACACACCAGCGGTCATGTTGCGCAGTTCGTAGTTGAATGTGTAAACTTTGCCTAAATTCGGAGTGAAAACAAAATTTTAATGAAAAAGATAGTAATTGTCTGTACGTGCCTTATAGCCGTTATTTCCATGTCCTTTATGGTTACCGGAAACAAGGATGGCTTTAAAAACCTAAAGGTGCTGCCTAAAAACATTTCAGAACCTCAGTTAGACAGCATTATGAAGCAGTTTACTGTGGCGTTAGGCGTTAAGTGCAATTTTTGCCATGTTCGCAACGAGCAGACAAATAAGTTTGATTTTGCCCGCGACGATAACAAACATAAAAACATTGCCCGGGGTATGATGCGCATGACGGCAAAAATTAATAAAAAGTATTTTGACGTAAAAAGAAGCAGGGAATTTGCAAACCTGGAAGTTACCTGTTACACTTGTCACGGTGGAAAAGAACACCCGGCAACATTTCCAGCAGAGAGCAAAGGGGCAGATAGCACAAGAAAACAATAAAGTTATGGCAGCAGATTACGATTTTGGAATGATTGGGCTTGGCGTTATGGGAAGCAATTTATTGCTGAATTTAGCCGACCACGGATACGCAAGCATTGGATTTGATTTAAAACCCGAACGGGCAAAAGCTTTGGAAGCAGCAGCCAAAGAAGGAACGGTGGTAAAAGGGGTAAATGAGCTAAGCGAAATGGTACATTCGCTTAAAAAGCCCCGGAAAATAATGATGCTTGTGCCCGCCGGAAAACCAGTTGACGATGTAATTGCAAGCCTGTTGCCGTTTGTAGAAGAAGGCGATATTGTAATTGATGGAGGCAACTCGTTTTATAAAGACACTTTGATTCGGCTGAAATACCTGCAGGAAAAAGGCGTGCATTTTTTTGGAATGGGCGTTTCGGGTGGCGAAATGGGTGCCCGTATAGGACCAAGCATGATGCCCGGTGGCGACAAAGAAGCCTATAAATACTTGCAGCCCCTTTTAGAAGCCATTGCGGCCCAGGCAAAAGACGGCGAACCGTGCGTAGCTTATATGGGTCATGGTGCCGCCGGCCATTATGTAAAAATGGTGCACAACGGTATAGAGTATGCCCTAATGCAATTAATTTCCGAAGTGTATGATTTGCTAAAGCGCGGCGCCGGACTTACTTACCCCGAATTAGAAACCGTGTTTTTAAAATGGAATGAAGGCCCGTTAAAATCTTTTTTAGTAAAAATTACGGCTGATATATTTAAAATCGGTGATAGCGTTACACCCGGAACCGAGGATTTTTTAGTGGATGCCATTTTAGATCAGGCAGGCTCAAAAGGCACCGGCAAGTGGACGTCGCAGGAAGCAATGAACCTACCTGTGCCCATCCCTACAATAGATGCAGCCGTGGCAGCACGAACGTTATCGGTTTACAAAACGCAAAGAAGGGAAGCTGCCCAATTATATGCCCCCCAAATAAAGCCAGTTACACTATCAAAAAAAGACCTCATTAACGAAGCCGAAAAAGCCCTGACTTTTTGCTACATTATTGCGTATGCGCAGGGCTTGCAACAATTATCAAAAGCATCGGTGGAGTTAAACATGAATATTCCCATAATTGATGTGATAAAAGTGTGGCGGCAGGGTTGCATTATTCGTTCGGCCATGCTGGCCAATTTTTACAAAGCATATCAAAAAGGGGGTGCACTCGAAAATTTTTTGTTAGATGAAGGCATTGCCGAATTAATTAAAGGGACCCATCAAAGCAGTAAAAATATTGTTGTGCAAGCCATAGATAGCGGAATTGCAGTGCCCGGCATGATGAGTGCGCTGGCTTATTTTGAAGGATTCTGCAGCGAGCGCATGCCTACTAATTTAATTCAGGCCCAACGCGATTATTTTGGCGCTCATACGTATCAGCGAACTGACAAAGAGGGCGTATTTCATACAGAATGGAGTGCAGAAGAAGTATAGTTGATCAGTTACGACTTTACAGGTTTGCAATTTTAATTTGTAAACTCCAGACCTCGTGAACTTGTAA
>JBBSRB010000093.1:0-12430 GCA_038243445.1 Chitinophagales bacterium
AACAAAAGACATTGCTCCTTATCAGAAGTTTATCGATCAAACACTCCCGGTTAAATTTTAACCCTTCGGTTGCCACCTATTTTTTAGTTTTGAAGTTAAAAGGCACAGAAAAGGGTGCAGTGGGTTTCTGCAAGCATCAAAATAGTAACGAAAGAACTTTTTTTAATAAAACAACTATGCAAAAAGCAAAGCGGTCAAAAAAGATAACAACAAGAAAAAGCGTTCGTGTTTTCTGGTGGATTTTTGGTGCAGGTATTGGCGTTTTCTTACTCGTTATTGTAGCCGCTATGTTGGGCGCTTTTGGAAAAATGCCATCTTTAAAACAGCTCGAAAACCCAAGTATTTTGCAGTCTTCAGAAGTTTTTGCATCGGACGGTACGCTGATGGGTAAATATTACAGGGAACGCGGAAACCGTAGTAACGTAGCTTATAGAGACATTTCGAAACACGTAATAGAGGCCCTTGTAGCCACCGAAGATGAACGCTTTTACGAACACTCTGGTATAGATGCGACAGCTACTTTACGCGCCATATTACTACTGGGGAAAGAAGGCGGAGGCTCTACCATTACGCAGCAGTTAGCATTAAACTTATTTAATGGCGCAAGGGCAAATAACTTTTTTTTACGCGGAATTCAAAAAATTAAAGAATACATTATTGCTATCAGGCTGGAGCGCAATTTTACCAAAGAAGAAATATTGGCGCTTTATTTAAACGCTGTTCCCTTTGGCGAAAATATATATGGAATCAGGAATGCCTCGCGTACCTTTTTTCAAAAAGAACCCGACCGCTTAAATGAAGGAGAAGCGGCCGTATTGGTGGGAATGCTGAAAGCAAACACCCTTTTTAATCCTAATAAAAACCCTGTTGCTTCCCGCGAACGGCGGAACGTGGTGCTGGGACAGATGGAAAAAAACGGGTTTATCACTGCCGCAAAAGCGGTAAAATTCAAGGCTTCGCCAATTCCATTAAATTATAGAAAGCTCGACGAAAACACAGGTTATGCTCCTTATTTCCGCGAAGTGCTTAAAGAAGAACTTCGGGCTGCCTTAAAAACTATTGAAAAACCCGATGGCGAGCCGTACGATATCTACGACGATGGACTGCGCATATTTACAACCATCAACCCGCGCATGCAAACGTATGCCGAGGAAGCTGTAGCACAGCAAATGCCCGTGCTTCAAAAAATATTAAATCAGCAACGAAACATACGCACCGGAAGCGTTTGGAAGAATTTTGAAAATGTGTTGCAGACAGCCATGAAAAACAGCGATCGTTGGGCGCATTTAAAAGATGAAGGCGTGTCGGAAAGCGAGATTAAAAAAACCTTTTACAAAAAAGTGCCTATGCGCATTTTTGCCTGGAACAGTAAGCGCGAAAAAGATACCGTGATGACGCCGTACGATTCTATTAAATACCATCGGCAAATGCTGCAAACTGCTTTTATGGTATCCGATCCTGTAACCGGGGAAGTGCGTGCCTGGGTGGGGGGAATTGATTTTAAAACCTACAAACTGGATCATGCTAACTTAAGAACCAAGCGCCAGGTAGGGTCTTCTATAAAGCCTTTTTTGTATGCCCAGGCAATGGAAGAACGCGGCTTCACCGCCGAAACTCCGGTGCAGGACGTTCAGCAATCGTTTGGAAAAGGGATTTTAGTACCGGCAACCAGTAAAACCTGCACAGGGCGCACTGTTACCATGGCTTCAGCTTTAGCCTGGTCGCGTAACTGTGCTACTGCCTATATTATGAAACAGGTAGGCCCGGCGCAATTTGCTTCGTTTTTGGATCGTATTAATATTCCTACAAAAGTGGAGCCTTATCCATCGCTTGCGCTTGGTGCCGTTGATCTTTCGCTTTTTGAAATGATTTGGGGTTATTCCATTTTTGCAGGCCATGGTTTCTCTACCAAGCCTTATTTTATTAGCCGCATAGAAGACCGTAACGGAAACGTAATCAAGCGTTTCGATTACAGCTCTAACCGCAAAGAAGCTATCAGCGAAGTAACGGCCTACAACATGACCCGCTTAATGGAAGGCCCGGTAACAAAAGGCACTGCAAAAGGATTAATGCAGCGGTTAGGCGCTTCCGAAATGGGCGGAAAAACCGGCACTACGCAAAATAATGCCGATGCCTGGTTTATGGGTTATACGCCGCAGTTACTTGCCGGAACGTGGATTGGTTGCGACGATCAGTTTATTCGAATTGAAAGCGGCGAAGGTTATGGTGGACTGGCTGCACGTCCTATTTGGGAATCTTTCTTTAAAAAAGTGTATGCCGATAAAACTTTAGGTATTGATCAAAAAGCAGTATTTCAAAAACCTGCGGACCTAAGAAACGAAATGCTGGATGCTGATATTTCGGGCATTATAGAAACTAACCCCGAAGCGGGCGCGCAAGGAAACGATGTAGGCGTTGGCAACGCAAGCGATTATGGCCTTGATGAATCGTTTGACACTATTGGCGCCGAATCTACCCGCCCGGTAGAGGAAACAAAAACACCTGTAAAAGAAAAACCTAAAAAAGATACCACAAAAAAAGCTACTAAAATTGGAGAGGCTGCAAAACCCGAAGAAGAAAAACAAGAAAAGAAAAATTTGTTTAAAGCTATTTTTGGCGACAAAAAAGATAAAGACAAAAAAGAAAATACTAAGCCGCCTCCAGATAACGATTATTAAGACCTGAAGAGGATAAACCCTTGAAAAAGGGTGTTCCCTGGTCTTTTTACTCTTATACAGGTCAAAAATCAGTGTCATACCCTTTTCGGCATGTTTTAATATTCAGTTACTCAGGCTTTTTAAACCGCGACGGCTATCTTTGCCCTTTATGGATAGTTATCAAAAACTAGTAGAAGCAACCCTCTTTTTAAAGTCTTTTGCAACGCAAAAACCAAAAATTGGCGTGGTGCTGGGCAGTGGATTAGGAAACTTTGAAAACGAAATTTTGGTAGAAAATGAGGTGAGCTACGATGCCATTCCTCATTTCCCCGTTTCTACTGTAGAAGGCCATAAAGGTAAATTGATATTTGGCTCAATTGAAGGCAAACCAATTATTGCTATGGCTGGTCGCTTTCATTTTTATGAGGGTTATTCGCCCGAAGAAGTGGTGTTTCCCATACGGGTTTTTAAAATGCTGGGTGTACAAACGCTGCTTATTTCCAATGCTGCAGGCGGCGTTAATCCAGCGTTTAAAGTGGGCGATTTAATGATTATAAACGATCATATTTCACTTTTTGCCCCAAACCCGCTGCTGGGCAAAAACGACGACCGGCTGGGCGTTCGTTTTCCCGATATGAGCGAGCCTTATAAAAAAGCATGGATAAGCAAAGCAAAAGAGGCAGCGCAGCAGTTAGGTATTGATGTAAAAGAAGGCGTTTATTTCGGCGTTACCGGGCCTACTTTTGAAACCCGCGCCGAATATAAAATGATTCATGTTTTGGGCGGCGACGCCGTAGGTATGAGCACTGTTCAGGAAGTGATTGCCGCCGTGCACATGGGGCTTGATGTGTTTGCCATGAGCGTAATTACCGACGTTGGCATTCGGGAAGAAGAAAACGAAATCACACACGAAGAAGTACTGCAGGCAGCAAAAGCGGCGGAGCCAAAGTTTTCGGCGCTTTTTGTAGAAATGATAAAGCAGGTTTAAAAAAACGTTTACACAACTGAAAAACGAACGCCTTCATAAACTCTTTGCAACCCTTTTTCTGCTGTTTTTATTACACGGCGCGCAGGCGCAACCCGGCATTCTAAAAAGAATGGGTGGTGGCGGAATTTCTGGCAGCGGTGGCGCTTCCTCCGACTCCTTTGAACGCCGCAACCGCTTTGCCGATAGCATTACCATTAACTACCGGTTTCTCAATCAGTCGCGGTTTTCTAAGCTCGATACTTCGATAAACGATTTCTACAAACACTTTCCCATTCCGTACACGCACCACTATTTAGGTAACCCGGGCACAGCGGCCTCGCCTATTGTGTTTTTGCCCGAAACAACCACGGGCTTTGATCCAGGCTTTCATGCGTTTGATGTGTATAAATGGACCATGGACAGCGTTCGTTTTTTTACCACAACCCGGCCCTATACCGAACTTGGTTACCTGCTGGGTAGCCAAACCCAGCAGGTAATAGAAGTGCTGCATACGCAAAATTTCAAACCTTACTGGAACATATCGCTAAACTACAGGTTAATAAACAGCCCGGGTTTTTATAAAAATCAACGCACCAATCACAACAATTATTTATTTACTTCCTGGTACAATTCGCCAAACAAACGATATAACAACTTTTTGGTTTTGTTGGGAAACCGCATACAAGCCGGCGAAAACGGCGGCATACAAACAGATAAAGATTATTTAAACGACCCGGTTTATACCGACCGGTTTCGAGTGCCTGTAAAAATTGGCGGTGCAGAAGATTTTAGCCGCAATTTTTTTAGTTCCGAATTACAAACCGGCACCCGCTCCCGCAATTTTACGGCGCTTCTTCGCCAGCAATATGATATTGGAAAAAAAGATTCTATTGTAACCGATTCTACCGTTATTCCACTGTTCTTTCCGCGGCTGCGGTTCGAGCATACGCTTACATCCGGATCGGTGCGACACGAATTTAGAGATTACGCCGGAGACTCGGTTTATTACAAAACCAATTACGGTTTAACGTTTCTCAATCCAACCGATTCGTTGGAGCTTACGGATAGATGGCGCCAGCTAAGCAACGATTTTTCCATTTACCAGTTTCCCGATGCAAAGAACCAGCAGCAATTTATTAAAGCCGGACTTCACTATCAACTACTGAACGGGCAGTTGAAAACAGGCAATGTAACACTGTATAATTTTGCCGTGCATGGCGAATACCGCAATCGTACCCGAAACAACAAATGGGATATGGCCGCTACCGGAAAACTTTATGTAAATGGGTACAACTCTGGCGATTACCATGCATTTGTAAGTTTGCAAAGAGAGCTTAGCAAAAAGATTGGCAGCTTACAAGTGGGCTTCGAAAGCATCAACCGGTCGCCGTCGGTTGTGTACGATTCCCGCAGCTCGTTTTATTTAGACCAGCCAAAAAATTTCGGAAAAGAAAACACCACGCACCTATTTGCAGTAGCTGAAAGCCCGGCTTTGAAGCTGCGGTTAAGTGCCGATTATTACCTGATTGGCAATTATTTGTATCTGCAAAATTTATATAAATTGGAACAACAAGCGGCTTTGTTCAACCTGTTGGTTTTAAATGCTTCAAAACAGTTGGTCATTGGCCGTCGGTGGAGTTTATATTCTGATGTGTACCTGCAACAAACTGCCGGAAACTCGCCTTTAAACCTCCCCTTAATTTTTACGCGGAACCGTTTTATGTATGAAGGCGACTTTGGGTTTAAAAACCTACGCGTTGCTTTTGGCACCGAGGTTAGGTATCACACGCCGTATAAAGCAGATGCTTATTCGCCGGTACTTTCGCAGTTCAGCAATCAGGATTCTGTTCGAATAAAAAACCGCCCGGATGTTTCCGCCTTTTTTCATTTTAGAATTAGAAGTTTTAAAGCTTACGTGCGGGCCGAAAATTTAAATAGTGCCAGCTTTTATAACGGGTTTGGATTTACAAAGCCAAACTTTGCCGCGCCCGATTATCCTTATCCCGGCTTTGTTATACGCATTGGCATTTATTGGAGTTTTGTTAATTAACGGGCTAAACGCAAAAACAAACCAGGAAGCTCCTTGATTTTATCTTTTGAAAGCTATCTTTGACTTGCAATATGAAGAAGTTTTTCGCATGCATAATTATATTAATGTACTTTACAGTAAGCACCGGCTTCACTGTAAATATGCATTATTGCATGGATCGCTTTCACTCGTGGCAAATTGGCGCTGCCGATAGCACCCACTGCGAAAGGTGCGGAATGCCTATTGAAAAAGACAGCAATTGCTGCAGGGATGAAGTGAAAGTGGTTAAGTTGCAGCAAGATGTTTTTAAAGCACCAGCATTTACCTACGCTTTCAATTTAGCTATCTTTTCTGCCCCGGCATCTTACTACTTACAGTTGCCGTTTCAAAACGCAACTACCACCGTACAGCGGCACCTACATTTACCGCCGCTAATAAACAACTCCCACATTTATTTGAGCAATTGCGTTTTCCTGATTTAGAGATAATGGCCGACCCCCTTTAGAAAGGTGTTACACCCTTTTTCAAAGGTTTTACATGACCCTTTTTTATATGTTTTTAGAGAAAACATCACCTTTTATTTACTTCATTATTAACTTAATTATCAATGAAAACGTTTCAATTTTCTTTTTTATCTTTTTTGTTTTTGTTATTTGCTCAGGTAGGCACAGCTCAGTCTAAGACCGAAAAATTTATTGTATCAGGTAACTGCGGCATGTGCAAGTCCAAAATCGAATCGTCGGCAAAAAAAGCGGGCGCTACCGCAGCATTTTGGAGCGAAGACACCAAAGAGCTTACCGTTAGTTACAACAGCACATCGGCAAATACAGCAAAAATTCAAGAAGCAATAGCTGCCGTTGGCTACGATACTCCGGGTTATAAAGCTACCAACGAGGCTTACGAAAAGTTGCACGGGTGCTGTAAATACGAGCGCACTGCGGCTGCTACAGAAAGCGCCTGCTGCACCGACGGAAACTGCACAAAAGACGGGTGCAAAACCTGCTGTGTTGATGGCAAATGCACCAAAAAAGGCGACTGCTGCAAAGATGGAAACTGCGGTAAAGAAGGCCTTACTGCCACAGGTGCAAAAATAGAAAGCGGCGCGTGCTGCAATAAAGCATAACCTTTAAAAGTTTTAAAATGAAAAAAGTATTTATAGCACTAAGTGTTTTGTTTTTGGCCACTGCCGCGGACGCACAATTTTCAAAAGCCTCGTTGCAGGCAAGCGGGTTAACCTGCTCTATGTGTTCTAAGGCGGTAAAAGTGGCTTTAGAAGGCGTGCCATTTGTAGAAAAAGTGGATGTTAATTTAAAAAGTCAGGAATATGACTTGCAATTTAAAAAAGATGCGGTTGTAGACTTTGATATGTTAAGCGCCGCCGTGGTGGATGCTGGTTTTTCTGTTGCTCAACTAAAAGCAACGGCTGAATTAAGCAACGTAAAAGCTTTAAAAGATGGGCACGTTTTAATAGGAAACAGCTATTTCCATTTTTTAAATGGAAAGGGGCAACCGTTGAACGGAGCAACTACGTTTTCGTTGGTTGATAAATCATTTGTTTCAGCAAAAGATTTTAAAAAATACAGTACTGCAAGCAAAATGAAATGTGTGCAAACCGGTAAAGCAGAAGCTTGCTGCACTGAACAGAACATTGCAGAAAGCTCCAGAATTTATCATGTAATTATATAATAATTTAAGCCTCCGTATGTCTGCGGAGGCTTTTTTAATTTCACCAATGAAGAAGTTCTTTTTCTTAGCATTAATAACTTGCTTTGTATTTTCTGTTGCCCCGGCGCAGGAATTATTTACTTATATGCAACCTGCTTCCAACCTGCCCGCGAATTCAGTAGCCGTAAAGCTTTCAGCCCAATATTTGCCGCATAACTATTCGTCTAAAACAGCACAGCGGTACACGCCGGAAGTACTTTTTGGCCTCGAAAAAAATTACATGATGCGCGCTGGCGTAAGTTTTTCCAATATAGATCAAAACATGTCTTTCGAATCTGCAAAACTGTACGGCCAATACCGTTTTTTTTCGGCTGATGAAGTGCACAAACATCTTAGAATGGCTGTTTTTTACGAGGCAGCCTACAGCCGTAATAATTTAGCTTATAACGAGATTAATTTTGGAGGCGATCATACCGGCGTTTCGGCCGGACTAATTGCCACCCAACTTTGGAACCGGTTTGCGGTTTCGGCAACTGGTAGTTGGAATGAGGTGCTCCATTCTGCCCGTGGAAATAAAGGAGGCGAAAACAATTTTGCATTTACAGCCGTAAATTATGCGCTTTCAACCGGATACCTTGTATTACCTGTGGAGTATAAAAGTTACGATCAAACCAATATTAATGTGTACGCCGAGTTGTTGGGCAGCCGAATTATTGGTAATGTGGGCGAAAAATATTTTCTCGATTTAGCGCCTTCTATTCAGGCCATATTTAAAAGTGCAGGAAAATTAAGCCTGGGCTATCGCTTTCAATTGTCCGGCGATGTAGCCCGTTATGCAAATGATGGTTTTTTAATTAGCTACGAACATCTTTTTTTAAGAAGCCGAAAAAAATAAACAGGCTTTTCGGCCTGTTTATTTTTTAAAGTTTGAATTTTCCAATCTATCTTAAGAATAAGATTTCTCTATATTTCGGTAATGTCCATTCTTTGTCATCCACCATCAGTTCCAACTTATCTACGTGGTAACGAATAGGAGCAAAAAATTTTTCTTTTACATCGGTACAATAAGCTAGTGCCATTTCGCGGGTGTTCGTCATGTTGTTACACTTTTTTCGTGCTTCAATCATTTCTTCTACTAACTCGCTAACGTTATTTATGTGTTCCGAGATTTTGTTAAGTACGCCAGTTCGTTGTGTGCACGCTGCCTCTCCAATACCCATTTCCCTTAACCCTTTTACGTTTTCCAGCAATAGATTTTGATAGCGCACAGCAGCTGGTAATATATGGCTTGTAGCCAATTCGGCCATTAGTCGTCCTTCTATTTGTACCTTTTTTATGTATTTCTCCAATTCAATATCATGACGTGCTTCCAGTTCTACATTTGTATAAATTTTATTGGCAGAAAACAGTTTTTTTGCTTTTTCAGTTACCATAGCATCCAAAGCTTGTGGGGTTGTTTTTACGTTTCCTAACCCTTTCTGCGCTGCTTCTTTTTCCCAATCGGCGCTGTATCCATCTCCTTCAAACAAAATATTTTCACTGGCTACTATATATTCACGAATGGTGTGAATAATAGCTATTTCCTTTTTTTCGCCTTTTTCAATTAGGGCATCCACATCGCGTTTAAAATCTTTTAAAGTTTGCGCCATAATGGTATTTAAAACCGTCATGGGGTTGGCGCAATTAGCCGATGAACCAACAGCCCTAAATTCAAACTTGTTGCCCGTAAAGGCAAAAGGCGACGTGCGGTTACGGTCGGTATTATCCATTAACAATTCTGGAATGCTTTTGTGAATGTCAATTTTCAGTAGCGATTCATCTTGTTCATCAAAGTCGGAACCCACCCGCTCCTTAACTTCTTGCAATACTTTATATAAGTACCGGCCAATAAAAACAGAGATAATTGCAGGTGGTGCTTCATGTGCGCCGAGGCGATAATCGTTTTGGGCCGATGCGATAGACGACCGAAGAATATCGGCATAATCGTGAACGGCTTTAATAGCATTAACAAAAAAGGTTAAAAACATTAAATTGGTTTTCGGCGTTTTTCCCGGGGCTAAAAGATTAACGCCTGTATCTGTTGCCAGGCTCCAGTTATTGTGTTTTCCACTGCCATTAATGCCTGCAAAGGGTTTTTCGTGCAGTAAAACCCGTAAGCCGTGACGGGCGGCTACGCGGGTCATAATATCCATCAGCAACGTATTATGATCGACAGCTATATTGCATTCTTCAAAAATAGGAGCGCACTCAAACTGCGCGGGTGCTACTTCGTTGTGGCGCGTGCGCAGCGGAATGCCGAGGCGATAAGCTTCTTTTTCATAGTCGCGCATAAACGCATACACTCTTTCTGGAATGGAACCAAAGTAATGATCGTCTAATTGCTGGCCTTTTGCAGGGCTGTGACCAAAAACCGTTCGGCCGCACATAACCAGATCCGGACGTGCATTAAACAAGCCTTCATCTACCACAAAATACTCTTGTTCCCAACCAAGGGTTGGAATTACTTTTTCAATATTTTTATCAAAGTAGTTGCAAACATTTACGGCAGCGTGGTTTATAGCTTCCAAAGATTTAAGTAATGGCGCTTTATAGTCTAGCGATGCACCGGTGTAGGAAACAAAAATGGTGGGTATGCACAAGGTTTTGCCATTGCCAATATCCATAATAAACGGTGGAGATGAAGGATCCCAGGCTGTATAGCCACGGGCTTCGAAAGTGGCTCGCAAACCACCCGATGGAAAGCTTGATGCATCGGGCTCTTGCTGAACTAAGGCATCACCTTCAAAAACTTCTATTGGTGTGCCATCACTTTTTAACGTAAAAAAAGAATCGTGTTTTTCCGCTGTAGTGCCCGTTAAGGGTTGAAACCAGTGTGTAAAATGACTAACTCCTTTGGTTTCGGCCCATGCGCGGATGCCGGTGGCAATTTCGCTTGCCATTGTTCTATCTATTTTTTGACCAGCTTTAATAGAAGCCATCAGGCTTTTAAAGGCTTCTTCGCTTAAAAATTGCCGCGCTGTTTGATGTGTAAACACATTTTCGGCAAAAAGTGCAGTGACTTTTGTAAAAGTCTCCGGTGAGGCAGCCGGTATAGCAGTTTGAAGATTGGTTAGTGCATGAAACCGTAAAGACATAGGTGAAATTTCTGCAAAGAAAAAGAGTCTTACGAAAAATGCATGATTTTTTTTGTAGTTGGTGCATAGATTGTTCGAAACAACTGAAAATACCGGACATTTTAAGAGTAAAGACGTTAAAAAGGGTCATTGTTTTAATTTATACTAACATATTTAATAAACTAATATGATACGCTCGCTATCTTCCGTATCTTCTTCCAGTTAATTTGCGCTGCCAGCGGCACCATTAAAAAAGGAATGACTACACTTCTGTACCGGACAATGGCTCCTAAAAAGTTCACGCTGTAGCCAATCATCATTAAAATAGAAAAGGAAAGAAAGAGGCAAAAAAGAAAAAAGGTATCATCTGTTCTTTCTTTTTTCGGAAATAGAAAAAACATGCCCAAAAGGGTATACACAAAAATCATTTCCAATGCTGCGGCAAGCGATAGCAGGTGATGAACATCGGTGGGATAGGGGCGTAAAGCTGAAAGGGTAAAAGCCTGCGGCGCATTTTGAACAAAGCCGTAAAAGGTGGGCTGAAGCAGGCGCACGGGCACGGCAGAATTGCCGCTAAGCTGCATAAAAGCCGCCTGTTTTTCCGCGGTAGCCGCCGGAAAGTCAAGCGCTGGGTGAATGTATTTGGCAGAAAAAAACAGGGCAAAGAATAAAACGTAAACCAGTAAGAAAGTGTACAGCGGAGCCCATTTTATCTTTTTAGAAAGTAGCCAGGCAAGTAAAGCGGGTACCAAAACCACAATTAAAAAATTGCGTAACAGCAATATAAGCAGCGCACCCAAAACAATTAAAAGCACGCGCCGTACAGAAAGTGCTTCTTCTTTTAAAGCAAAATAAATATGGTAGCTTACCAATGCAAAACCCAAAAAAATCAACCCGTCTTTATGCAAGCCGCTTGTCCAATAAATAAACGATGGAAAAAGGAACGTGGCTAAAACAATTACCAGCTTATCGGCTGTAAATACTTCTTTCATTACCCTATACAAAGCTACTGGTCCAAAAAAGCTGATGAACGAATAAAAAATTACGTTTATGTAATAATTTCCAAAGCTAAACACGTTAAAAAAGGCAAGAATCTTTAAAAAAGAAACCCTTTTCAGATCGTTCCACCACGAGTTTTCACTGGAAAAAAATCGGGAGTATCCATCTTCATGGCTGGTTTGAAAAATGCTGGTAAAAAACATTTTCGGATTGTGCAACAACAATTGGTATTCTTGAAGGCTTTCGTAATGATAGGCCCACGTATCTACCATTTTCGCCATTTCGCCATAGTAAACACCTATCCAACCATAAAAAATGCCGGCCAAAACTTTCAGTAGAAACAGGATGATAAGCTGCGCAGACGTTAGCCCCGATGCAATGAAAAACGGTACTTTAGTAATCAGCCAGGCAAACAATACAAGGTAAGCTGCAAACAGCAAATGTTCCAAAAGTTTAAGTTTGTTGCAAAATATGGCTAATTATTAAAACTCTGTTCTGTGGGGCGTTGAAAAAAGGGGGGAGTAAAATCATACTTAGGTAGTTGTAAAATGTAATAAACCTGAGAACGGCATAAACTCCCCGGTTCAAGCGTCAAACTCCTTAGCTTTGCGCTTTTCAAAACCATCATGGAAGTAACCGTAAAAACAGCCGAACAGTTGCGCTTAACTGCCGCCGAATTTGAATTAATTAAGCAAAAGCTTGGACGTACACCCAACTTCAACGAGCTATGTGCCTTTTCGGGCATGTGGAGCGAGCATTGCAGCTACAAAAACTCTATAAAATGGCTAAAAACCCTCCCGCGGGAAGGTGGCCGAATGTTGGTAAAAGCGGGGGAAGAAAATGCAGGTTTAATGGATATTGGCGATGGATACGGCGTGGTGTTTAAAATAGAATCGCACAATCACCCGTCGGCTATCGAGCCTTTTCAGGGAGCTGCCACTGGCGTTGGCGGTAGTCATCGCGATATTTTTACTATGGGCGCACGTCCTGTGGCAGCGCT
>JBBSRB010000094.1:0-12228 GCA_038243445.1 Chitinophagales bacterium
CTACTTTTAATCCGGGTGTTTTTGTAAACCAGGCTTCATTGCTTTGGCTGTGAAAAGGACCTGCGCCAACGCCGCCGCCGGTTGGCATTCGTATTACCACATCTGCGTTTTGTCCCCAACGGTAATGAATTTTTGCCAGGTTATTAATAATCTGGTTAAAACCAACGGTTGCAAAATCGGCAAACTGCATTTCCATCATGCTTTTAAACCCTTCTAACGACAAACCTAAGCAAGCGCCAACAATAGCGCTTTCGCAGAGCGGCGTATTGCGCACCCGTTCTTTTCCAAACTGCTGCACAAAGCCTTCGGTTATTTTAAACGCGCCGCCGTATTCGGCAATATCCTGCCCCATTAAAATAAGATTTTGATGCCTTTGCATGCTTTGTTTCAATCCTTCTTTAATAGCATCTATAAACCGTTTTTCTGTTGATGGCTGATGGATAACGGATGACAGGCTGGAATTATCAAGTTTTCCCACTGCCATCTGCAAACCGTCAACTGCCAACTGCTCTGCATATACATCTCCTAATTCATCTTCTGTACTCACAACAATTGGCTTGCTGTTGAAACCCATGCGTAATTCTTCTTCAATTTGTGCCTTTTGCCCCGTGCGAATTTCTTCTGTAGTATCACTTGTTACAATTCCTTCTTTTATCAGCCACTCTTCATAATTTTTAATGGGGTCTTTTTCTCTCCATGTTTGAAACAATTCGGGAGGAACATATTTTGTGCCGCTTGCTTCTTCGTGCCCGCGCATACGAAAAGTCATGCACTCAATTAAATAAGGCTTTTGTTCTTTAATACAATACTCGCGAACGCCTTTTACTGTATCATATACTTCTAAAATATTGTTGCCATCAATTACCACGCTTTCCATTCCATAGCCTTTTGCTCTATCTGCTAATTGCGCGCAGCGGTATTGTTCATTTACCGGCGTACTTAAACCGTAACCATTGTTTTCAATTATAAATATCACGGGCAAATCCCATACGGCAGCGGTGTTTAGCGCTTCGTGAAAATCGCCTTCGCTGGTGCCGCCATCGCCGGTAAAGGTGAGCGATACTTTTGCTTCGCTTTTTAACTTATAAGCAAGCGCCACGCCGTCTGCAATAGCCAGTTGTGGGCCAAGATGCGAAATCATTCCGCAGATGTAATGTGCTTTAGAACCGAAATGAAAACTGCGTTCGCGCCCCTTACTGTAGCCATCCTGCGACCCTTGCCATTGCTTAAATAATTTATGAAGCGGCATGTCGCGTGAAGTAAACACGCCAAGGTTTCTGTGCAAGGGCATTATCCATTCATCGGGTTGTAAAGCCAGCGTGGCGCCTACCGAAATGGCTTCCTGACCAATGCCGCTAAACCATTTGGAAATGCGGCCCTGGCGCAGCAGCACCAGCATTTTTTCTTCTATAAGTCGCGGCCATAACAGGTTTTTATAGAGTTTTAGTAATTCCTCATTGCCCAGTTCATTACGCTTAAATTCCATTCTCTAAATTTAAAAAGCGAAAGTATTAATCCTTATCTACAAACCCGCCCAGAATGTAGGAAACAAGGGAAACGATTAAACTCAAATAATGGCTGAAACCCAACCATCAACCGAAAAGCCAGCAACAAAATAATCGGTCAGCTTAACAATGATGGCATTAATCACCAACAAAAATAGACCCAGCGTAATAGGGGTAATAGGTATGGTAAGAAACACCAAAATTGGTTTTATAAAAGCATTTAGCACCGCCAGTACCAGCGCTACTATAATGGTTGTTTTAATATCGGGACTTAGCTGAACAGAGTCCATAAAATAATCGGCAACAAATACAGCAACGGCAGTAACCAATACTCTAATAATAAAGTTCATGGTATAGCATTTTAATAAATGTATTTATAAAGATGTTGATGCAGGCGTTTTATGAAGGTATTGGTATACAATAAACCCATTTTCAATTGGCAAGTAGTTGCGTCTTCTTCAATCAAAAATTGTTTGAAAAACTCTTTAAAAGGGGTGCTACAAAATTTTTAGGTGCAAAAAAAAGTCCGCAGCCGGGCAATGCATGGCTGCGGACGAACAATATAAAACCTTAAGTATGGCTATCTAAATTCTATAGGTTTGTATTCTTTAAATAAGTTGACTTTTGTGGCCTCCACCTCTTTTCGATAACTTTTCCAGTTGGTGTTGTAAAATGCATTTACCCGTTCCACTGTTTGCCCAATAAGAGCTTCGGCGTTTTTTATCAGCGCCTCTTCCTGTGCGCCAGGTGCCACGCTTTTGGCATAAATGTACTGCTGCGCCATTTGCACAGTGTTTAATACGGTTACGCCCTGCGGCCGCGATAAGCCCTGCCGGTCAGAAGACTTTCCGGTTATGATTTCCCGAATGGCTTTAATGGAATCTTGCATGATGGTTGTGACTTTTCGTAACGAATCTATTTCTTTGCCTTCTAACCCGCGTAACTGTGCTGTTATTTTTCCTAATGTTTCTTCCGATTCTGTCATTCTGTCGAGCACCTCAATTAGCTTATCGGCGCTCTTTCGCAAACGATCAAGCGCGGTGCGCTGGGCTCTTTTTACGGCGTCGGTTTTCTCCAATCGTGGATCGTCTTTTATGGCAATCATGGTAGAATCAGAGGCATTGCCCAGCGCCAGCACTACTTTATACGTGCCAGGGTAAACAGGCAAGCCGCCAGTCTCGGGTGCGCCAGGGCGAGGCTTTGGTGCGTTTGGCGATCGAAAACCACGCTCTTCCATACCCCACCACTGACGGTTAAAACCGGTGTCCGCCTTCCATTTCAGGTTGCGTACAAGTTCGTTCCGATCGTTATAAATGCGTACCAAAACACTGTCCATTTTGGCTGCTTTTGCGGTATCCTTAGTTGGGTTTATGTAAAAAGAAACAGGTGCGCCTCGGCGGCGGTTGTCGCCTTCGTACAAACCGTCAGTGCTCCACTCGTATCCGGTGGCGGAACGGTAACCTACCTGGTAAGCATCGGGCGCGGCAAAAGCTGTTACCTTTTTTGAAAAGTTTTGACCTCCATTTGCGGCTACCTTGCGCAGAGGCCTAATATCATCTAACACCCAAAGCGTACGTCCAAACGTAGCAATTGCCAAATCGGCTTCGCGTTCCTGAATGGCTAAATCGTAGGTAGAAACATTGGGGTAGCCGTTTTTCCATTGCTCAAATGTTCCGCCATTATCAAACGAAATCCAAAGGCCGTGTTCGGTGCCTACAAAAATTAAATTCGGCTCCACCGGATCTTGCAAAACTGTTAGCGCATAACCACGTACTTTTTTATCGTCCACCATTCGTGTCCAGGTTTTGCCATAATTATTGGTGCGGTAAACGTAAGCAGAAAAATCGCCACGGCGGTAATCGTTTGCCACTACAAAAGCCTCGCCCGCGTTGTGTTTTCCGGCTCTTATTTGCGGTATCCAGGCGCCGGCAGCAAGCCCCGGAAGTTTGCCGCGAAAGCTGGTCCATGTTTTTCCGCCATCGCGGGTAAGTTGCACGTTGCCATCATCGGTGCCGGCCCAAATAGTTCCAGGTTCTTTATACGAAGGTGCAATGGTTAAAATAGTATTGTAGGTTTCGGCGCCGGTTACATCTAAGGTTAAGCCTCCGTTTTCATCTTGCTTTTGCTGCTCGGGGTTATTAGTGGTAAGATCGGGCGAAATGGTTTGCCAACTTGCGCCTTTATCGGCACTTTTATGTACGTACTGGCTGCCGTAATAGATAGTAGATTTATCAAAAGGGTCTTGTGCAATGGCGGCATTCCAGTTAAACCTGAACTTTTGATTTAAAATAGTGGAAGGCGGTTTTGTAAACCAGCGTTCGCCGGTAGTATAATTAATGCGGCCAAGGTTTCCGCCCTGGCTCATGCTGTACACCCAGGCGGGGTTATCGGGGTCGGGCATTACGTCAAAACCATCGCCGCCACCTACGTTGTTCCAGTAATAATTTCTAATGCCACCATCCGTCCAGGTATAAGCCGGCCCGTGCCAGCTACCATTGTCCTGCATGCCGCCCATTACATTATAAGGCAGTTCGTTATCTACATTTATATGATAAAATTGACCAAAAGGAAGCTTATCGTCAAACGTCCAGTTTTTGCCTTTATCTCTTGTAATACCAATGCCGCCATCGTTTCCGTCTAAAATAAAATCTGGATTATCGGGGTGAATAAACCAGGCGTGGTGGTCGGGGTGAATTCCAGAATAAGGTAAAAGGGTGCGAAAGGTTTTGCCGCCATCTTCGCTTACTTCTACAATATCATGAATGCTGTACACACGGTTTTCGTTTTTAGTATCAACGGCTATATCCTGAAAATAAAAAGGTCGGTTGGTTACAATTTTCGGATCGGCTGTAACCAGTTGCCAGTTTGCGCCACCGTTATCGCTTTTATAAAAACCATTTTTTGTGGCTTCTATCATAGCATACACCCTCGATGGAGCGCTGCGGGCAAATGCAATACCAATGCGGCCAAAATCGCCGGCAGGCAAACCCTCTTCTTTACCTAACTTTTTCCACGTTTTTCCAGCATCGTAGGTAATATACAAACCGCTGCCCGGGCCGCCACTTTTAAAGCTCCACGGCGTGCGGCGGTGCTGCCACATATTAACTATTAGCTTATTTGGGTTTGATGGGTCCATGGCCATATCGCCAACGCCCGAACTTTCGTTGGTGAATAAAATACGGCTCCAGGTGGCGCCTCCATCGGTGGTTTTGTACACGCCGCGTTCGGGATGTTCGTCAAAAGGGTTGCCAATAACGCCGGCATAAACTACATTGGGGTTTGTTGGATCAATAATAATGCGGTGAATATTACGGGTTTTTTCAAGCCCCATTAGCTTCCATGTTTTACCGCCGTCAAGGGTTTTATAAATGCCTTCGCCAATGTTTAACGAGTTGCGCGGATTGCCTTCGCCGGTGCCGACCCAAACAATGTTTGGATTGCTTTGCTGAATGGCAAGCGACCCGATGTTTAATGTTGGCTGATCGTCGAACAGGGACTGCCACGAAGCGCCGGCATTTTGTGTTTTCCATACGCCGCCTGATGCAGCGCCTATATACCATACATCGGGGTTGTTTATAACTACATCCACAGCAGTTACGCGGCCACTCATGCCAGCGGGGCCAATGTTCCGGGGTTTCCAGTTTTTAAAATCATCAAGCGAAGCTTTTTGCGCCGTTAGCGATAGAAATAAAAGGGAAGAAAAAACAGTAAAGAGAACTTTCATCTATAAGCAATTTAATGCTTAAACTTACTGATAACTTGGGCTGCCACAAAAAGAAAATAAGTTTAGTTTAATAAATGACTCTTTTTCACAGGTTTTGCTGGAATGAAAGCGTTAGTTTTTGTACCCTTTATTGTTATAAGTTGGTCTTTTTCTTACACCTGGTGGCGCTACCCTTTTTTAAAGGTTTTCATCTCTATAAACAAAAAAATGCCCTCTAAAAAGAGGGCAAAAAGGGTACAGCTAAAAAGATTTTTATCCTTGTTTATTAAATTTTGCTTCAGCGGCTTGCGCTTTTTTAAAATCAAGCACCACACCATTTATGCAATAACGCAAACCGGTTGGTGGCGGTCCATCGTCAAACACATGCCCTAAATGCGATTTGCAACGGCCGCATTGCACTTCTGTGCGTTCCATTCCCATTGTATGATCGGGTGTGTAAATAATAGAATTTTTTGAAACCGGCTGGTAAAACGAGGGCCATCCGCAGCTGCTTTCAAATTTGGCATCGGATACAAACAATCCATTACCGCACACAGCACAATAATAAGTGCCCTTTTCTTTAAATCTATCGTATTGGCTGCTGCCCGGGCGTTCGGTGCCTTTCTGGCGCGCTACCTGGTACACATCGTTCGGCAGTATTTTCTGCCATTCATCGTTGCTTATGGTTACAGCGCTGCTGTCGGTATTGGAATAAGCCGGGTGTTTTTTATCAGGTGTATCCACAGTGGTTGTTTTTGGAGATTGTGAAGAACAGGAAAGTAAGCTCAAAGCCATTACCGATGCCAAAAGAAATCGTCTCATAATAAAATTATTATTCCAAATTTACGAATTACGCAGCCGTGCAGATGGTAAAGGATTGTGAAGAACATGCGTCAGCCATTGACTTGCTGCTTTTCCTTATATTTGTTTCTTAAGGTTTGAATGTAATTATGGTCAATATTATTCTTTTTGGCCCTCCGGGCAGTGGAAAAGGTACGCAGTCGGATAAAATTGTAGAAAAGTACGGATTGGTTCATTTATCAACAGGTAACCTGCTACGCCAGGAAATTTTAGATAAAACCCCTTTGGGTTTAGAAGCCAAAAGCTTTATGGATAAAGGCCAACTGGTGCCCGACGAAGTGGTTATTGGTATGATTGACAGTTGCCTTGAAAAACACGCCGCCGCAAAAGGTATTTTGTTCGATGGCTTTCCGCGAACAGTGGCACAAGCCGAAGCATTAGACAAATTATTGCAGTTTAAAAAAACAAGCATTTGTAAAGTGCTTGCACTGGAAGTTTCGGAAGAAGAATTGGTAAAACGGTTACTAAAGCGGGGCGAAACTTCGGGCCGCAGCGATGATACAAACGAAGAAATTATTAGAAACCGCTACACTATTTATAAAAAAGATACCGAACCCGTGGCTACCCATTATCAAAGCCAGGGAAAGCTTGAGCGCATTGCCGGTGAAGGAACAGTAGATGATATTTTTGAGGCGTTAAGCGGCTGCATTAAAACAGAAATTGCCGAACAAACTATTGCTCCCTCGTAAATACACTATATGCCTTTGCCCGAAGAAAAATTACGTTTTTTAAAAGCCGATTTTACATCGCTGCTGGGGCAAATTCCGTCTGATACGCTTCCTGCCTGGGGCAAAATGAGCCTGCAACAAATGATAGAGCATTTTGCCGACGCGGTAAAAGTAGCCTCGGGAAAAATAGCCATTACACAACTAATTACGCCGGCCGAAAACCTGCCTAAAATGCATGCTTTTTTAATGAGCGATACGCCTTTTAAAGAAAATATTGCCAACCCATTAATGCCCGAGGTGCCGGCGCCGGTGCGCAGCAAAAGCATTGATACAGCCATTGCTGATTTAAAAAAAGAGCTTTACTTTTTCTTTACCGTGTTTGAAAAAAAAGGGCAGCAGCAAACGCGCAATCCTTTTTTTGGCGATTTGAATTTTGAGGAAAACGTGCAGCTTTTATACAAGCATGCGTTGCACCATTTGCGCCAATTTGGACTTAGTGTTTCGTAAGAACTTTGTTCATCTCTTTGGCCGCTATTTTCTTTAAAAATTTTTTATTTGTAGTTTAATATTATACCCTTTTTAAAATGTTTTGTTTATTGCTCTGCTACTTATAAATTGGTAAACGAATCATCTTCTGAAAATCCCATTTTGTGGTGCGCTATTATATAGTTGTATGGTTCCTGCGGCTCTATACCCTTTTTTGAATGTTTTACTATTTATAACCAGTGTAAAAAACTAATAAAAATATCTATTAATTGGTTTACATAGTTTCAAAAAAAATTTATGTAACGCCAAACGTTTTGGTACATTATAAACTGTAAAGAACCGGGAACAAGAGTATTTTAAAAAACCTTTACTTTTAAGCAGAACAAATCGTACAACTATTTAGTAAAATGAAAAAATTAGAGAACTATATAACCGGAAGTTGGATAACCGGAGACGGCGATGGACAAGCTTTATACAATGCCGTAAACGGCGAAACCATTACGGCCGCTTCTACAAAAGGCTTAGATTTTAAAGGCATTTTAGAATACGGCCGCACCGTTGGCAATACATCTTTACGTAAATACACTTTTCACGAACGCGGCCGCATGCTAAAGGCGCTTGCAATGCATTTGATGGAGCATAAAGAAAAATTTTATAAAATAAGTTACCAAAGCGGCGCCACAAAAGCTGATAGTTGGATAGATATTGAAGGCGGTATTGGAAACCTATTTGCCAACGCATCGCTGCGAAGAAAATTTCCCGATCTGCCCTATTGCACCGATGGCGACGCCATTGGCTTAAGCAAAGGAGGAACGTTTATGGGACACCATTTACTAATACCAAAAGAAGGCGTTGCGGTACATATAAACGCCTATAATTTTCCGGTTTGGGGCATGCTCGAGAAATGCGCTGTTAACTGGCTGGCCGGTGTTCCGGCAGTGGTAAAACCCGCTTCTATTACCAGCTATATTACCGAAGCCGTGGTAAAAGAAATCATTGCATCCCGCATTTTACCTGAAGGCGCTTTGCAGTTATTGTGCGGCTCCGCAGGCGATTTGTTAGATCATGTAACTGCGCAGGATGTAGTCACTTTTACCGGATCGAAAACCACCGGGCTAATGCTTAAATCAAACAAAAATATTTTAGAAAACAGTGTGCCGTTTAACATGGAAGCCGACTCCCTCAACTGCATTGTGTTGGGCGAAGATGTAACGCCCGAAAAACCCGAATGGGACTTGTTTATAAAAGAAGTACGCAAAGAAATTACAGTAAAAGCCGGACAAAAATGCACTGCCATCCGCCGCATATTTGTGCCGCAACATTTACTGGAAGATGCGTCTATTGCTATTGGCAAAGCCCTTTCGCAAACCGTTATTGGCAACCCGTTAAACGACAAAGTACGCATGGGTTCGCTCGCCAGCAGCGGCCAGCGCGATGAAGTGCGAAACAATGTGCAAAAGCTGCTTGCTACTTCTCAAATAATATACGGCTCTTTAGACAGTGTGGAAGTGATAGATGCCGATGCAAAGCAGGGCGCATTTCTTTCTCCACTCCTTTTGCTGAACGAAAATCCACTTGCAACAGAAGACGTACACGACATTGAATGTTTTGGCCCTGTAAGCACCATTATGCCGTACAATAATTTAGATGAAGCCATCCTTTTATCTAAAAAAGGAAAAGGTTCTTTATGCTGCTCAATGGTAACAACCAACAATAAACAGGCAACCGATTTTGTGGTGGGCGCAGGTACACATCATGGAAGAATATTAATACTCAATGCCGAATGTGCAAAAGAAAGCACAGGTCATGGTTCACCGCTTCCGTTGCTGGTGCATGGCGGTCCGGGGCGTGCCGGCGGCGGTGAAGAAATGGGCGGCATGCGTGGCGTAAAACATTACATGCAACGGGTAGCTATTCAAGGTTCGCCAACAACCATTACTGCCATCACCAAAACCTTTCAGCCTGGCGCTAAAGGAATAACCGGCGCTAAGCATCCGTTTAAAAAGTATTTTGAAGAACTGCAAATTGGCGATCAGATTATTACCGAAAAAAGAATTATCACTTCAGAAGATATTGATGCGTTTGCAAACCTTAGCGGCGATCATTTTTACGCCCATAAAAAAACTTCTGATTTTACCGGAACTATGTTTGATGAACAAGTGGCGCATGGCTATTTTATACTAAGCGCTGCCGCTGGCTTGTTTGTTGATGGAAGCGACCTTGGCCCCGTATTATTAAACTATGGTATAGATGAATTGCGTTTTACAAAACCGGTTTATGCCGGCGCCGAATTAACCATACGTTTTACCTGCAAAGAAAAAGTGCCGCAGGATAAAAAAGAAGACACCGACATACCCAAAGGCATTGTAAAATGGCTCGTAGAAATGCTGGATGAAACAGGCGAACACGTAGGAATTGCTACCATCTTAACGATGGTTGCTAAAAAGGAAAAAGACTAAAAAAAGGGTGCATGAATGTAACCGACCTAACAAAATTAATTTCGGATGCAGCTACTAAAATACACGCCGCCATTGGGCCAGGATGTTTTGCAAAAACCTATGAGGAAGCCCTTTATTACGAACTCTCAAAAAAGGGTTTATTAGTAGAGCGGCAGGTGGTAATGCCCGTATTTTACGAGCAATTAATTATTAACGACGCTTTTAAAGTGGATTTATTAATAGACCAGAAACTGGTAGTGGAAATTAAAGCCGTTGATAAACTTTTAGCCGTACATTTTAAGCAAGTAAAAGGGTATTTAAAATTAATGAACATAAAAAACGGCTTGCTCTTAAATTTTAAAACCGTCGCCCTAAAAGATGGAATTCATTCTATAATATACGATGGCAAAAACTAAAATTTCTTAAAACCACTATTATGAAGGATATGGTAAACGGCTATGTTACTACCGAAACACACAACGGAATTACAACAATCGAATTTTTTCATCCGCGCAGCAACTCGCTGCCCCGACGCATTTTAGAAAGCCTTGCTTACGAAATTCATGCAGCCGGAAACGATGTTGCCACAAGGGTTATAGTGCTGCGTTCGGGCGGCGAGAAAACCTTTTGTGCCGGCGCATCTTTTGACGAATTAACGGCTATTGAAGACGAAAAGAAAGGCTTTGATTTCTTTAGTGGGTTTGCCAATGTTATTAATGCTATGCGCAAATGTTCGCGCCTTATTATTGGGCGCATCCAAGGCAAGTGCGTTGGTGGCGGAGTGGGGCTTGCCGCAGCGGTAGATTATGCTATTGCAGTAGACAGCGCCGAAATTAAACTAAGCGAATTGGCCGTGGGCATAGGTCCGTTTGTAGTTGGTCCGGTTATCGAAAAAAAAATGGGAACATCGGCATTTAGCCAACTGGCAATAGATGCAGCCATGTGGCGCAATGCCGATTGGGCACGCCGCAAAAGCTTGTTTGCCGAAGTGCATCCAACAGTGGAAGGAATGGACGAATCTATTTCCAGGCTTTCTAACCAGTTAGCGCATTCAAGCCCCGAAGCAATGAGCGAGTTAAAGGGGATGTTTTGGAAAGGCACAGAAAACTGGGATGAGCTTTTATCTCAGCGGGCCGAGATCAGCGGGCGCCTGGTATTAAGCAACTTTACAAAAGAAGCAATTGAAAAGTTCAAAACAAAAACCTCTTAACTTAAATCTGCTTTGTATTTAAAGAAAATTTTTAGCACTTAAAAACCTATCAAAAAGGGTATAGAAAAACTTTCAAAAAAAATGAAGCTTCCGGGTTCAAGCCCGGGATGACATTCGAATTGTGTGGTTGTTAGCACTGAAGATTATAATGTAGGCTTCCTTGAACTTTTATAAATAATTTTTCCTCTTTTCCAAAGCAAAAAGCCTCTAAAAAGGGTATCAAACTCTATCTGTGAAATCTAGTTTTAATATTGGCGAAACCGGTAATTTAAAAAATCTTACATATACAATCCACCATCGGCGCTAATAACCTGGCCGGTAACATAGCTGCTAAGATTACACGCCAAAAAAAGCGTTACGTTAGCAATGTCTTCGGTGGTGGCAAAGCGCCCCAGCGGAATGCCGGCTTTATATTTATCCGCCGCTTCGCCATCATTTAAATACGCTGTCATATCCGTTTCTACAAAGCCCGGCGCAATAGCGTTGCACCTGATGTTGCGGCTGCCCATTTCTTTAGCCACCGATTTTGTAAAGCCAATTATGCCTGCTTTGCTGGCGGCGTAACTGCTTTGCCCCGCATTGCCCATTAAGCCAATAACCGAACTCATGTTTATAATAGAGCCGCTCCTTGCTTTCATCATTGGGCGTATTACCTGCTTGGTCATGTTAAACACGCTTTTTAAATTAATGTTCATAACGTCGTCCCAACTTTCCGGCGTCATGCGCAGTAATAAATTGTCTTTCGATATGCCCGCGTTGTTTACGCAAACATCAATTTTTTCAAACTCTTTCAATACATCATTTACAAACGTTTCGCACGCTGCAAAATCGCCGGCATTGCTGCGGTACGCTTTTGCTTTTACGCCAAGCGCCGTAAGCTTTTCTTCCAGTTCAATTGCTTTATCAGCACTGCCTTCGCTAACATACGTAAACGCTACATGGGCGCCATGTTCGGCAAACTTTAGTGCAATGCCTTCACCAATTCCCCTGGCTGCTCCGGTTACAATAGCCACTTTGCCTTCTAATAACTTCATAGCAAAAATTTACTTACGACAAATGTACATATTTCAATTACCCAAAAAAGTGATTAGCCATTCAGTATTGTTGCATCATTAACAAACGGGTTGGCCAATAAAAAACATATTTATGTACCAGGCACAATTGCTACTATAAAGCTTCTGTTGCGGCGCTCCGTTCAGGGTTCTGTTTTCTATTAAGCAATGTGCAGGTGTCTTTATTATTGTTCAATAATTAATACAATCAATAATCAACTGCTATCTTTCACCGCTTATTAAATCTTTCCCCTAACGTTCAGCGCATCGCGCAAGCCATTTCCCAACAAGTTAAACGCCAGCAC
>JBBSRB010000095.1:0-12171 GCA_038243445.1 Chitinophagales bacterium
TAAGTCATAAATACAATGCTTCAACCGATATCAAAGCAAGTGTGAGTGACGGCACTACCAAGTTTAATCGAATTACCTCTGATGTGTACCTGAACGGAACAAAAGATTTTGGTGATTTCTCTGTTGATGCATTGGTCGGTCAGTCTTTCCGTCAGGATGTATATAAATCAGTAGGTGTTTCCGGTGGAAATCTGATTATCCCTACATTATTTAATGTATCAAACAGAACAGGCGAAGCAGGTGCTAATGGAACAGATTATAAAACCCGCCTGATGGGCGTTTTTGGAAAAGCGACCTTTGGTTATAAGAATTGGGCCTTTATTGAGTTTACAGGCAGAAATGACTGGGATTCAAGATTACCATCAGACAATCGTTCGTTCTTTTATCCAGGTGCTAACGCATCACTGGTGTTAAGTGACGCCATATCCACGATCAAAAATAGTTCTTTAATTTCCTACTTAAAACTAAGAGGCTCTATATCAAAATCGGGTAACGTAAACCTTGCTCAGGGTAGTGATGAGATATTTGGTGCTTACCGCTTACAGCCAGTATATGGCGTAGCTGCTGGTTTCCCTTATGGTAACCTGCCGGGTTTCCAGGGTTCTACATCTGTAAACAACCCCAGTATTGAGCCTGAGTTTGTTAACTCTAAAGAAGCGGGTATCGAAATCGCTATGCTTCGCAACCGGGTAAGTCTTGAAGTTACTGGTTACCTACAGAACAATACCAATCAAATATTAAATATCCAAACTTCGCGTGCAACAGGTTATACAGATGCATTAGTGAATGCTGCGGATTTCGATAATAAAGGTCTTGAATTTGACCTTCGTCTAACACCTGTGTTTAATTTAGGCGATTTCCGATTCAACTTCAGAGGTAATTTGAGTTTAATGGACAGCCGTGTTAATTCTGTTTACCAGGGATTGGACGAAATTGGTGTAGGCAATGCCAACTTTGCTATTGTCGGTTATCCTGCCTTTATGTTTAAGCTCACCGATTACAAACGCGATCCTCAGGGCCGGGTAATTGTTGACCGTACAACAGGGTATCCTTCTTTAGATCCTAACGTGAAAATGTTTGGAAATACAATGCCTAAAACCATCCTTGGGTTAAATCCGTCCCTTTCCTACAAAGGGTTACTGCTGGCTGTTACAGCAGATTACAGAGGCGGACACCAGGTGTATCATGGTATTGGAGCTGATATGGACTTCACAGGAAGTTCTTATAGAAGCGGACGCAATGGTCGTCAAAAGTTTATTGTACCCAATTCGGTGTATGACGATGGAACTGGAAAGTTTGTTGTGAATACCGATGTAGTTACCCAAAATGGAGGTTACGGATTTTACGAGAACTCGAATACAAACCGGGGCATACAGTCTAACTATTTATCAAGTGCAGCTGCCTGGAAGATTCGTGAAATTGCGTTAACTTATGATTTTCCCACTTCGGTGCTTACAGGATTAAAGGTTTTAAAGAGTGCTTCCGTAGGGCTTACCGGCAGAAATTTATTTACTTTCCTGCCAGAATCTAATCAATGGACAGACCCTGAATTCAATACAAGTACAGGAAATGCGTTAGGAGTGAATAACACGAACGTGTTGCCTCCAAACAGGTTATATGGCTTCAACATTGTATTAGGATTTTAATACAGCTTTTAAGAACATTAAATTTTATTTAAATGAAGAATATTAGATTATCTATAATTGCAGCTTCCGCGGTGATTCTTTTGGGGAGTTGTAAAAAAGATTTTTTCGACATCAATGAGGATCCAAACCGACCAACGGAATCCTCAATTACGCCCGATTTGGCTACTGCCGCTCAATTGAATAATTCTGCTGCCAGAAACGCTTCAGCTTACGATTTCCTACAACGGTACATGGGGTACTGGAGTGCTTCGGGCTCTTATTCCAGAGCATCGGTAGAAATGAGTTACAACATTACAAATGATTTCGGCTCAGGAATTTGGAACGGTATCTATTACTCTGTTAGTCAGTACCGCTCCATAGGAAGAAAGGCTGATGCAGAGGGCTTTAAGTTTTATGCAGGCATAGCAAAAATCATGGAAGCACATGAGATGGCCATCCTGGTAGATTTGTATGGAGACGTTCCGTATACAAAAGCTTTCGACCTGACAGGAAACATCAGACCTGCCTACGATAAAGGAGAGGACATTTATAAGTCGCTGATGCCTTTGATTGATAGTGGCTTGTTGTTGATAACATCTGCTGGCTCGGATAGGAATATTGCTACTCAAGACATCTTGTTTAAAGGCAATAAGAAAAACTGGGCAAAATTTGCTAATACATTAAAGCTGCGTTTGTTAATCCATACTTCTAACACAAACACGTTTGATGTTAATGCAGAAATTGCAAAAATTTCAGCAGAAGGCTCTGGCTTTTTAGGTAATGGTTTAGGCGCAATGGCCCAGCCAGGGTATACGCCGGATAAGCCAAATCCCTATTATAACGCTCACTTGTTCCTAAGCAACGGTAATGAGGTCGATAACTATAACAGGGCTAATCTATTTACCTTAGACCTGATGAAGAGCTTAAACGATCCCCGTTACACGAGGGTGTTTAGGCCAACGAAAATCGACAGCCTTTATAGAGGAACTACTTACGGTGCCGATGCTGCGGATGCTAATAATTCGGACAGGACCTCTGGTCCGGGTTTCGGACCAGCACCCCTTCCTTCGTCTCCTATGTGGTTAATGACATCTGTAGAAGCCAATTTTTTAGTGGCTGAAGCTACCGCAAGAGGTTGGCTTGCAGGTGATGCAAAAGCAGCTTATGAAAGTGCTGTGCGCGAGTCATTTAAGTTTCTGGGGTTAACCGAAGCTGAAGCAAACACCTACCTTGCCGGTTCCAATTCGCGCATTGCCTGGCCTGCCGCCGGAAGCATGCAGAGCAAAATTGCAGTAATTGCGTGGCAAAAGTACTTTGCATTAACAAGCATTCAAGCCAACGAAACCTATACTGATTGGAGAAGGCTTGGTGTTGTTCAGCCACCCTTATCTGTTTCTCCGGAAAGAGGAAATAACCAAATTCCCAGGAGGTTGCTCTATCCTTCACAAGAGTACAGTTATAATTCAGAAAACGTGAAAGCCCTTGGCACCATCACTCCTTATACACCCAGAGTATTTTGGGATAAGTAATTTTAATTTTATAAAAAAAAGAAAATGAAAAAAATCAGTCTAACCAATATAGGAATGGTTTTGGCACTTTTGATGAGTGTAACCTTGGTTTCCTGTTTAAAAGATAAGGGTTTCGAGGACGGATCGTACGGAGCTATCCGCGATTATGAAGGAAACAGACATATTACTATTCGTACTGCAGGGTTGAATAATGTTCAAAAGTCGAGCTTACTAATTAATACTTTCTCCGATGAAGTAGATACGATTGAAATATTTATAGACCTTGACGATGCGCAAAAAACAAGCGGTCCTGTTACCGTTAAGCTCAGCATTGATAACTCTAAAGTGGCAGCGTACAACTCAGCAAATAACAAAAACTTCCAAACTGTTACCTCCGATATGGTAAAGTTAAAAGAAGAAACAGTTACCATCCCTGCCGGAGAAAGGTCTGTAAGAACAGAGCTGTATGTTTATCAAAACAAGTTTGATCCGGCTAAAAGCTATATGATTCCTTTAACAATCACTGATGCATCTGGTGTTACTCTCAGCAGTAACCTAAATACCAGATATTTTAATATCATCGGCAACCCGCTTGCTGGAGTTTATAACTGGGATTTTACAAGAAGAAATAACGGCGATGGTTCCGGTCCTGCTGGGGCTGGCTCATTTACAGGTGAACAAATAACGCTTCTCCCGGTTACAGAAACAACCTTTACTATGGAGAGTGGTTATTTTACACAACCCAGATATGAAGTTTCGTTTACCAATACAAATGGTGTTTTTAGCAATTTTACAGTGGAATTTAATGCAGATGATTTAGACTATATGAAAGCTAATGGAGTTACTGTTTCAAGTGGTCCAAACATTATTAAAGCTGATCCTGTAACTAAAGAGTTTATTTTTCAGTATGGCGCCACTACTGCTAGCGGACCAAGGTACATTGTTGACCGGTACTATAAATAAGCTTATCAATTTATCAAAAGCTATCCTATATAGGGTAGCTTTTGTTTTTTTACACTGATGCCTGATTAACACAGCGATTCTGGACAGATAACGGCATCGCTACCTTCTTTTCTCTTATTTGATTATCTTTTAAAGAGCGTATATCAGCATGAAAATTATTCTTTTTGCCACATTGAGCTTCTTATTGTCACAACAGGTGTTAGCTCAACCTGATCCGCTCAGTAATTTCAACAGGCATGTAATTGCATCCTGGACCGGCCAATACGTACGTATTAGCCAGTACCAGGTTAAAGGCACGCCCTATCTTTTTGGAGAGCCTTTTAATGGTAGCATTACTTACAATGGCGGCAAGCCAATTGTAGATAAAAAGATCTGGTACAACCTCTACAGCCAAAAAGCAGGGATTGATGTAAATAACGAGTTATTTGAATCAGACGACCGGGTCAGTGAATTCATTCTACAGCTTCCGCGTAAATTTGGAGGGCAAACATTATTATTCAAAAATGCATCTGTATTTGGAAGTACCGATTTGAACGGATTTCTTAATGTATTGGAAGAAGGAAGTAGAGTCTCTTTTCTTAAGATGTATAAAGTAAGGCTATCTCCGGACCCCACAAATATGCTTGCTAAGGACAAAAAGGTTTTTGAGCAGTATTTAGAATACTACCTTCACAGAAAAGGAGCCCTTAAAAAAATTAAACTTAAGCAAAGAGACATCTTAAAAGAACTAGGTGATGAGATAAAGCTGAAGGATTATATCACTAAAAATAATCTTGATCTTTCCAGCGAAGAAGATGTGATTAAGTTGATTAAGCTGTACAACAATAAATAATATTATGCAAAATCAACAACCACCCCAAAACGGTATTAACATAGAAATTACTGAGGAAATTGCCGAAGGCAGTTACGCAAACCTGGCTATTATTACGCATTCGCACGCCGAGTTTGTGATAGATTTTGTAAACGTAATGCCTGGTACACCAAAAAGTAAAGTAAAGTCGCGAATAATATTTACACCACAGCACGCCAAACGCTTTATGAAAGCTTTAATAGAAAATGTGCAGCGCTACGAAGCGGCAAACGGCGAAATTAAAGACCTGGAAGAAATGCAGATTCCGCTGAATTTCGGCGGCCCGGCAGCACAAGCGTAGCCCACTGTCCCCCGGTAGGGGAACTTAGGTCGAAAAGTCTTTTCTTACTTTAATGAATTTTTAGCCATAAGTTAATTAATTTCTGTAAGTAGATGGCGTTTTTATCTGAAGCAACCCCTTTTGTGAAGGTTTGAAGATGCTTTAAAAAGGATATTAAGAATTGTTTAATGCTACCTATTGGTTATTGCAGTTGTAAGGGTAATCTACCCCTTTTAGATAGGTTTTATTAGCAAAGGGTGCTGGCCTGCACCGGCGATAAGTAGTTATTACAATAGGTAAGTTGCCTGAATAAGAAATAATACAAAGCCAATTACATTAGATAAAGTTTTGAATATCTAAGTTCCCTTACTGGCTGAAACGGGCTGTTATAAAATACCTTCATCGGCAAAGCTGTAATAGCCATCATCGCTAACAATCAGGTGATCCAGTACTTTTATATCAAAATACTTAGCGGCTTCTTTAATTTTTTGGGTTAGCTCTTCATCTGCCCGGCTGGGCTTTAAACTTCCCGACGGGTGGTTGTGACAAAGAATAATATTCACGGCATCTTCTTCCAACGCTTTTTTCAATATTACCCGCGGATCGGCAACTGTGCCTGTAATGCCACCCTTACTGATTATTTCAAAATGATTTATTTTGTTTGCACGGTTCAAAAAAAGCACAGCAAAAACTTCATGCCGGTAGTCTTTTAAAAGAGTTTGCAAATAAGTAGCTACATCGGCGCTGCTGGCAATTAAAAACTTATCAATAGAGGCCGAAGCCTGCCTTCGGCGACCAAGCTCCAGGGCGGCCACTATTGAAATGGCTTTTGCTTCGCCAATTCCTTTCACTTTTGTAAATTCTTTTACAGAAAGTTTACCTAGTTCTGGCAGGTTATTTTTACTTAGTTTTAAAACTTCTTTTGCCAAATCCAATGCGCTTCTTCCTCTGCTTCC
The DNA here is from genome assembly GCA_038243445.1 of Chitinophagales bacterium. Classification (GTDB taxonomy): domain Bacteria; phylum Bacteroidota; class Bacteroidia; order Chitinophagales; family Chitinophagaceae; genus Flavisolibacter. The sequence goes on from JBBSRB010000095.1 coordinate 6,183, forward strand.
ATTCAATATTAATATAGCCAGCAATTCGCTATCACTAAGGCTTTGAGGTCCTTTCATAAGTAGTTTTTCGCGGGGCCTATCGTCTTTTGCCCATTGCTTAATCGAGTAATTGTCCTCTTGCATAAATAAAAGGTAATTAATAATTTTAATCTTTCTTAACATCCTTTCAAAAAACCAAAACCATTATCCAATGAAACAAACTTCTACCTCAGGCATGGGTGCACTTCACCCCTTTATGTTTTTTTTATTTGTTTATGGCATTTCTTTGTTTTTAGCCTTATTTGTTTGCCGCACCGTTTATTACAGCATTAATGAGCCCGATTCAATTGTTGATATTCACCCGGTAACAACCAACAACACGGCTGCCGTTGCCTACCGGTAAAAGCTTTAAAAAAGGGGTGCAGGAACGCCCGCGGCTACTTTCCCGCCCCTTTTAATTTGTTTAGATGCATTTGTAAATTACTTTTTTGAATTTTTAAGTACAGAGGTTAATATCTTCGCCGCATATTTTCTCATCATGCCACCTTCTGCAAAGATTTTTTCGGGTACAGGTTCTCAACACTTAACGAAGCAAATTTGTCTGCGATATGGTTGCGTACCAGGCAAAATCGATATTCAACATTTTAGTGATGGCGAAATTCAGCCTACCTTTTTAGAAAGTATTCGGGGCGATGAAGTGTTTTTAGTTCAAAGCACGTATTCACCCAGCGATAATTTAATGGAACTCTTGCTGATGATTGATGCAGCCAGAAGAGCTTCTGCAGCAAAGATTATTGCTGTTGTGCCTTATTACGGTTATGCCCGGCAAGACAGAAAGGACAAACCACGGGTTGCTATCGGATCGAAATTAGTGGCAAACATGCTGGTAGCTGCCGGGGCCGACCGCATTATTACAATGGATTTGCATGCGCCTCAAATACAAGGCTATTTCGATATTCCGGTAGATCACCTCGACAGCTCGGCTGTTTTCATTCCTTACATTGCCGGACTTAAGCTGGAAAATCTTACTTTTGCTGCCCCCGATGTGGGCGCTACTAATCGCATTCGTGAAATTGCATCTTATTTTGAAGCAGAAATGGTTATTTGCGATAAGCACCGTAAACGGGCCAACGAAATTGCAAGCATGGTGGTTATTGGCGATGTGGCTGATAAAGACATTGTAATTATTGATGATATTTGCGACACTGCTGGCACCCTTGCTAAGGCAGGATCGTTGTTGAAAGAAAAAGGAGCAAAGAGTGTGCGGGCGCTGATTACGCACCCGGTTTTAAGTGGTAAAGCATACGAAAACATTGAAAAGAGCGTGCTGGAAGAGTTGATTGTGTGCGATACCATTCCATTGCGTCAAAAGTCGTCGAAAATAAAAGTAATTACTGTGGCGGAGTTATTTGCTGTAGCCATTAAAAACGCGTTTGAAAATAAAAGCATTAATAATTTATTTATTCACTCCCAAAACAGGCATAAATAGTTAAAGAAGTTTAGTTGTTTAGGAGTTTAGTTGTTAAGCTATTTAGAAGCGGTTAACCATCTAAACGCATAAACTTTCTAAACCCCTAAACCCCCAAATCAGTTACTAATTAAACAATCATAAAAATGAACACAATTACAATCGAAGGACAACTGAGGACCGAGTCTGGCAAAACAGCCGCCCGCCAGCTTCGCTCTCAGGAATTAGTGCCAGGTGTAATTTACGGAGGCGCAAAGGAGATCAATTTTGTTGCTCCTGCAAAGGCTTTACGTCCGCTGGTGTACACACCAAGCTTTCAGTTAGCAGAAATTACCGTAGATGGCGCTACTTACCGCTGTATTTTAAAAGATCTGCAATTTGGCAAAGTGTCGGATGAGCTGATTCATGTAGACCTTTTTGAGTTGGTAGAAGACAAGAAAGTAGTAGCAACTATTCCGCTTAAATTTACCGGTGTGGCACAAGGCGTAAAAGCTGGTGGTCGCCTGGTTACCAAAATGAAAGCGCTCAAAGTAAAAACACTGCCAAAGTATCTAAAAGAGCAAATTGAAGTAGCTGTTGATGCATTGAACATTGGAGAAAACCTTCGGGTGGAAGATGTAAAGGACGAGAACTACGAGATTTTAAATTCCCCGCGCATTCCTATTGTATCGGTAGTTACTACCCGTGCATTACGCCAGGAAGAAGCCGCCGGGGGCGCTGCCACTGCAAAAGCTGCACCTGCAAAAGCTGCTGCTGCTGCACCTGCAAAAGCTGCCGCTCCTAAAAAATAAGCCAAAAGCATATTTTATAAAAATCCCGCCCCGGCGGGATTTTTTTGTTTGCACACCATACGATATTTGTAGCCCACATGAATAAATATTTAATAGTAGGACTTGGAAATGTTGGCAACGAATATGCACACACGCGCCACAATATTGGCTTTGATGTAGTGGCTGCATTTGTTGCAAAACACGGTGGCGCATTAAGCCTGGAAAGGCTGGCTTATAAAGCAGAAGTAAAGTGGAAAGGACGCATTTTTGTTTGTATTTGTCCCACAACTTTTATGAACCGCAGCGGGCTTGCGCTTCGTTATTGGATGGACAAAGAAAAAACAGATTTGAAAAACATATTGGTAGTGGTAGATGATTTGGCCTTACCGTTAAACAGGCTTCGGCTGCGCCCATCGGGTAGCGATGCAGGCCACAACGGATTGAAAGATATACAGGCGGTGTTAAACACTTTAGATTACCCCAGGCTCAGGTTTGGTATTGGAAATGTATTTCCAAAAGGGCGGCAGGTAGATTTTGTTTTAGGCAAATGGCAGCCATCCGAAGTACCAATGGTAAAGCTGAAAATTGATAAATGCCTGGAAATTATAGAGGCCTTTGCCACCATTGGTATAGATCAAACAATGAACAACGTAAATAAAACAGAGTATTCGTTATGAAGAGTAAATGTAAATACTTATTTTAGCAGTCTCATATTTCCTCTGTAAGCTCCAATTCTTCTGTAAAAAGGCCTAAGATATGTAGGATAAACAGCCCAAAAAGGGTAAGTATCCAATGTATGTAATCAAAAACACACACCAATTTGTATGAAAATTTTTTGCGTAGGTCGTAATTATACCGAACATGTTAAAGAGCTTGGCAATATGTTTCCGGACGAGCCGGTAATTTTTATGAAGCCCAAAAGCGCTTTACTATTGGCGCACACGCCGTTTTATTACCCCGAGTTTACCAACGAGCTGCATTACGAGTGCGAACTGGTTTTGCGTGTTGCCAAAAATGGTAAATACATTCAGGAAAACAGTGCTTCCAAATATTACGACGCGGTAACTGTGGGCATTGATTTTACCGCACGCGATATTCAAAACGAGTTAAAAGAAAAAGGGCTGCCCTGGGAAAAAGCAAAAGCCTGGGATAACTCCGCAGCCATCGGCAAATGGGTTCCGGTAGCCAACCTCAAAAATAAAAAAGACATTCATTTTGGGCTTTATAAAAACAAAGAGTTGGTACAGCAGGGTTCTTCTAAACAAATGATTCATACTTTCGATTACATTATAGCCCATATTTCCACTTTTTTTTCTGTAAACATTGGCGATTTAATTTTTACCGGCACCCCCGCTGGCGTAGGCGAACTGGTGGTGGGCGATGAAATTGAAGGCTTTATGGAAGAAGAATCGCTGCTGAAATTAGAAGTGAAATAGCTTCTGGTTCCATATAAGGAGGCACAAAATCTTTAAAAAAGGGTGCGGTTTTTTTATTTAGACGAAAACCTCCTTCATCACAAAACGGCATATTTATCCCTTTTAGATAGGTTTTTAAAACTATCTATTCTAAAAATTAGAAATCGGAGTAGAACAGAGCGGACTGCATCTTTACCCCTTTTTTAAAGGTTTTTAAAACCATCTCGCCGATGGCTTTTTATCTCTCCTTAATGCCCTTACATTTGCTCATTTCCACAAGTAATGATAGAACCCACTCTTTTGTTGCGGGCTTACCGCCTGATGTACAGCGTAAAAATAATGGCCCAAACCTACGAGGCCAACCGGTCTGTTACAAAATACGTGCATTCCACATCCCGCGGGCACGAGGCAATTCAACTGGCCACAGCCTTTCAGTTAACGCCAAAAGATTGGGTAAGTCCGTACTACCGCGATGAGAGTTTGCTGCTGGGTATGGGATGGACACCGTATGAATTAATGCTGCAACTGCTTACTAAAAAAGATGATCCATTTACCGGCGGTCGCAGTTATTATGCACACCCCGCCAGCAAAGAGGAGGACAAACCAAAAATTATTCATCAAAGCAGCGCCACAGGCATGCAGGTAATACCCACAACGGGTGTTGCACAAGGGCTTCAATACCTTCAAAAAAGGGGTTTGGCAAAGAGCAACAATAATAATCGTGTTGTTATATGTTCGTTAGGCGATGCATCCGTAACTGAAGGAGAGGTAAGCGAAGCATTTCAATTTGCCGTTCTAAAAGGGCTGCCCATCATTTACCTGGTGCAGGATAACGAGTGGGGCATTAGCGTAACATCTGCCGAAGGCAGAGCCATGGATGCCTACGAGTATGCACAAGGTTTTAAAGGTTTACATGCAGTGCGGGTAGATGGAACCGATTTTTTAGCTTCTTTTGACACCATGCAACACGTGGTAAACCATGTGCGCCAGAACGGAAAACCGTGGCTGGTACATGCAAAAACCTGTTTGCTTAACCATCATACAAGCGGTGTTCGAAAAGAGTTTTACCGCACCGAAGAAGACCTGACAAAGCATGCCGGCAACGACCCGCTTCCACGCTTGCGGGCAGCAGTTTTAAAAAGCTTTGCGGAAGATGTGCTAAATAAAATAGAAAAGGAAGTTACCCTCGAGATAGAAGAAAGCTTTAACAAAGCGGTAGCTGCCAAAGAACCTGATTTGCAAAGCGTGTCAGACCATGTATTTGCACCAACGCCGATTGAGGCCGAAAAAGGAACCCGATCGCCGGCAGGAGCCGAAAAAGTGTTGATGGTAGATGCGGCTCTTTTTGCCATTAGGGAAATAATGGAAGACCACGAAGAATGTGTGCTTTACGGGCAAGACGTAGGCAAGCGGCTCGGTGGTGTTTTTAGGGAAGCTGCCACTTTAGGCGACCAGTTTGGCGACGATCGTGTATTTAATACCGCCATACAGGAAGCGTACATTATTGGTTCTACAGTAGGGATGAGTGCGGTGGGCGTTCGGCCTATAGTAGAAGTTCAGTTTGCCGATTATATTTACCCGGGCTTTAATCAGTTGGTTACCGAAATTTCAAAATCGTGTTATTTATCGGGCGGAAAGTTTCCTGTCTCTGCAGTTATACGAGTGCCCACAGGCGCTTACGGCGGCGGCGGTCCGTATCACAGCGGAAGCATAGAAACCACTCTTCTTTCTATAAAAGGGTTGAAAATAGCCTACCCAAGCAATGCAGCCGATATGAAAGGACTTATGAAAGCTGCGTATTACGATCCAAACCCGGTAATTATGCTGGAGCATAAAGGTTTGTATTGGAGTAAAGTGCCAGGCACCGAAGACGCAAAAAGGCCCGAACCTTCGCGGGATTATATATTGCCTTTTGGAAAAGCAGCAGTGGCGTTAGCTGCCGATGACGGGAAGGTAGAAAGGGGCGAAACAGCTTGCATTATTACGTACGGAATGGGTGTTTACTGGGCCAAAGCAGCCGCCATAAAATTTGCCGGAAGGGTAGAAGTTATAGACCTGCGCACCCTTTTTCCATTAGATGAAGAGCTGGTGTTTGCCACAGTTAAAAAGCATGGAAAATGCCTGGTTTTGACTGAAGAACAGCAGAATAATTCGTTTGCTGAAGCGCTTGCCGGTCGCATTTCAAAAGCTTGCTTTAAGTGGTTAGATGCGCCCGTTGAAGTATTGGGTGCGTTAAATTTACCTGCAGTACCGCTAAATATGGATTTAGAGGCCCAGATGCTGCCGAACGCCGATAAAGTAGCCGAACGGTTGAGTCAGTTGTTAAATTACTAACCTTTCAAAGATCGGTTTAAAAA
>JBBSRB010000096.1:0-12035 GCA_038243445.1 Chitinophagales bacterium
CTGGCATCTCTTTAAGCTCTTGTATTTCCCTTTCAATATCAGCTTTTTCGGTATCGGTTTGGGAGCTTACAGAAACATACTCACCTGCAGCCATTGATAATGCACCTGCTACAAGCCCCGCCACTGTTGCTAAAACAATAGGTTCTCTTGATGTACTTGCAGCAGCCACACCTATGGCAAGACTAGATATAGAGATTATGCCATCGTTTGCGCCCAAAACAGCAGCTCTTAACCAATTGCTTCTGTGTATATAATGACTGTCTAAATAGTTGTCAATTGTTACCATTTTATTCTATTTTGTTCCTTGTCTTTCAAAATTAAACCCAACATTATGCTATGCCTGTGGCAAAGGAACTGATGCTGGCCTTAATTGGATTTAGGACTTCTTGAAAATATAAGGTACAAAATTCGGTTCAAAGCTTATTTGAAAAACGTCTGCTGTAACTGCTGAGTATGATAAACAAAATATTCATGGTCTATCTCCAGCCCTGCCCTTTGGCAATGCGTATTTGTGCGTTCGACCTTTTTTGAAATCAATTGTTGTCAAATGTAACAATTAGAGCTTCATGGTCACTACACTTTACCCCTAAGTCGTGTTCAGAAATATATACCGCCAGAAGCTTCTGTATCATGTCTTTGAGAAAAAAAGAAATACAATTTCCAAAACATCTTATCATATTTAAATATTACTTTTTACATTTACATAGTCGTTCACTACAGGTCCTTCCCTCCGACAGCTCCTTAATTCTTCTCTACTCTTTTGACTGCTGCTGCCTTTGTAATTGTCAAACACTTAAATCAACAAATATGAAACCTCAACACTTATTTTTTGCGGCAATTGTCACATTGGCTGGTTTTTCTTCCTGTAAAAAAGAAATTCAACCTAAAGAAGAAGCAACGGATTTTCTTGCAGTATCCCGTAAGGGGAATGGAAACCAGACGTTAAAAGAGAATACCTTTTATGGACACCAGGTGCAGGTAGGTAACGGAAAAGCCAGATCCTATATACGTATGACGCATGCAGGAACACCATTAGAACTCGGGATTGAAATGACTGATGGAGCATTGACTGACCTGGCAAATCAGTTTACATTTGTTTTACCATTGCATCGAAAAGCGCTTCAAGCCACAGCATTTGATCATATATATGTTGGCTGGAATGAAGGTGGACATCCTCCCATTCCATTATTTGGTGTACCTCATTTCGATTTTCATTTTATGATGATGTCATCAGCAGAACGCATGGCTATACCTGATTACACACCTGGCAGCCTGCATGATATATTGCCCCCAGCACCTTACTGGCCGGCAGGATTTGTACCTACACCTGGTGGCGAAGTTAGCATGGGAAAACACTGGGTTGATGTGATGAATCCGGTATTGCCTAATTCATTCACCCACACAATGATCTATGGATCGTATAATGGCAAAATAAATTTTGTAGAACCAATGATTACCCGCACTTTTCTGCAAAGCGGTGCTAATGTAAGCATGCCCTACGGTCAACCAGCACAGTACCAAAAAACCGGCACCTATTATCCTACAGTGTACAATGTTACCTACCATGAGGGGAAACATTATATTAGCTTAAGCAACTTTGTACTACGTTGAGTACGGCAAGACATTTACCGAATAAGCCTGAGTTTAAACTCAGGCTTATTCGTTTTTAGCTTTAGTTTATGGCGAATAAATAGAAAACAACAGATTTGAAGCTACTTTTTAAGAAGATTAGAAATTCAAAAAATCAACTTTATTGGTTTGCCTAAATAAAACGGAAAATAGAAACACATGAAAAAGGGTTGATCAGTCAAGATCTGTTCACGTTTCGAAAATAACCCGTTTTCAGCTTAGTAAATATTACTTGCTTAATCTCAGTTCACAGGCCTTCAGTGCGGTAAATAGCATTAGCAGTGAAACAATAAAAGGCAATGCAGTTTGCCCTACTTGCATTCGCGTAAAGGTTAAGCGGTGGTGAATAGCCCTTTAGCTTTTTTTAACCGCGTAGAATTGTTTAAAAGCATTTGAAACAGCCTGGTGCATTATGGTGGCGTGGTCTTCTTGGGGCAAATAGTCAAATAACACATGTACAGCTTTGCTTTTTATCGCACTAATTTTGTCTGCCAATAAGTTTGCGTCTACTTCCATTACCCGCGGAATAGTAGTTGGCGTTAGTCCTTCCTTACCAACAGCTATATAAACATCAGTTTGTTGGTTAAAACTTACATCTAACATTTCTGAATTTACATTTAATACTGATCCATTGTCCCACCATAAACTCGGACTCACTATAATATACTTATTAAAAAGGGTTGGGCGTTTAAATAAAATTTCTGTTGCAAGAAGTCCGCCAAGCGACTGCCCAATAAGTGTTTTAGCGTTCGTTGTTTTAAAACTTTTGTTTACGAAAGGTTGTAGTTCTGTTTCCAGAAAGGCAATAAAGGCATCTGAATGCCCGGTTGTAGGATATCGTTTTTTGTCTGTTTCGATAGTTGTAGGAAAAGTAAAATCTCTTCTTCTGTCCACAGTAACAATTCCAACAACGATTGATTTTGGTATTTTGTTTATCCATTCAAAACTGTTGTATTGCACAAGCCCAACAATATGAATAAAATCCTCGTCAGCCGACCCGTCGAGCAAATAAATGACCGGGTACTTTACGCTATCGTTTCTATTGTAACCATCAGGAAGGTAAATATTCAGCGTTCTTTTTTCGTCTAATATTGTTGATTGAAATTCATGAATTTCTCCAAGTACAAATGGTTTGTTGCTTTTTACTTTATTTGGTTTTTGTGCACAGGTTAAAAGTGCGTAAAATGCGAGAATAAAAATTGCGAAAAACCTTTTCATTTTTCTGGTGTATTAAGGGCAGGGTTAAAGTGACTGCAACCGGGCTCACAAAATCGATGGTAAAAAATTTATTATCCAGGTAATGCAAAGACCAGAAAAAGTTTAAAAGATTATCAAATAACTATTTGCGGGCAGGCCTTTTTATCGGCTTTTTATACTTCTTTTTCATTTTATCTTTACGGCTAACCTTGTTGTTAACCCTACTATTTTTCGCCGACTTTTGATGAAAGGAGGCACCACGTTCTTCCCTCGCGGGTACTTTTAATTGAATCTCTTTCATAAACACCTTAGGCTGCTCGTCTTCTGTAAGTACATCCGAAATTTCCAATTCTTCGGGTAGAGGAACCATAGGAATTTGCATTTGCATAATGGCTTCTATTGCCTGTTTTTGCGCCTTTTCTTTTTCGGTTACGAAGCTAATGGCAACACCTTTTTTATCGGCGCGGCCAGTTCGGCCAATTCTATGAATATAATTCTCAGGCACAACCGGCAAATCGAAATTTATAACGTGGGTCACTTCTGCTATATCAATACCTCGGGCTACAATGTCGGTGGCAATAATAAACCTGTATGTGCCCTCTTTAAATTTCTTTACGGTGGCAAAGCGGTGGTTTTGTTCTTTGTTTGAATGAATCACACCAACCACACCCGGAAAGTGCATTTCCAGTTCCTGATAAAGATCATCGGCCCATTTTTTAGATGCTGTAAAAACCACTACTTTGCTCATGCTCTCATCTTGCGTAAGCAATAAACGGAGCAGCGCCACTTTGGTGTAAAAGTTTGGCACTTCGTAGCCTGTTTGCATCACATTTTCAACAGGCGTACCCGCTGGCGCAGCTTCTACGCGCACAGCGCCCTCAAAAAAATCGTTCATCAACTCTTCTACTTCGGCAATTAAGGTGGCAGAAAACAACAGGTTTTGGCGGCGTTGTGGCAGCAGGTCTAATATGTTTTTCAACTGCGTTCTAAAGCCAAGGTTCAGCATTTCATCTACTTCATCTATTACCAGCTTTTTAATGGTTTTTACATTAAAAGCGCCAGCCATTGCTAAATCGTACAGGCGGCCGGGAGTAGCCACCAGCACGTCAAATCCGTCCTGCATTTGCAGCCTTTGCGTGTTTATGTTTACGCCGCCATAAACGCCCACTACATCCAACGGTAAATGCATGCTAAGTTCTTTTACTGCTTCTACCACTTGGGTTACCAACTCGCGGGTAGGTACCACAATTAATATTTGCGGGTCTTTTTGTTTGCTGTACTTCCATTGGTTAAGCAACGGAAGTAAATAAGCAAACGTTTTCCCGGTTCCGGTTTGAGCTATGCCGCACACATCGGCGCCGCTCATTACTACCGCAAAAACCTTTTGTTGAATAGCCGTTGGCGTGTTATAGCCTTTTTCGGTAAGCCCTTTTAAAAGGGATTTATTAATTTTTAAATCAGAAAATGTCATGGTAAAAGATAAAAAGCAAAAGTAATGTTTGAAAAAGGGGCAGATGAATTTAGAACGTTAAGGATGAAAATGGTTTGGAAAAGAATTCGTGATTTTTTTTAAGAAGGCACATAAAAGCTATTTTTCAATTTTGTTTTTTAACTCGGTAATGGAAGCGGTTAATAAACTAATTTCTTTTCGCAACTTCCCGATGTCGTTGGTTCCTGCTATCGGAGCGTCTGTTTCTTCGGCATCGCGGCCAATGAAAAAAGTAGCAAATGTTGCCGTTACATATCCAAAAATAGTATAGCCAAAAATTGCAATTAATAATGCCAGTCCGCGCCCCTCCGGTGTTGCAGGGTTAAATTCGTTACCGGCAGTAATTACCCGCATGGCCGTCCACCACAATGCCAGTCCATAGTTTGTAAAACCAGGCGTGGTATTTTCGAAAGCATACATACCCGCAGCGCCTGCAAACGTTACAAAAAGGGTGAGCAACATTACGTACCCAAATGCACGCCGTTTCATGGTAGCTGCCAGGCTTTTAATGCTTCGGTTTAAACCCGATACAAGGCGCACCAAACGAATGCCCCGAAGCCCGCGCAGCAGCCGCACAAACCGGAAAATCCGAAATATTCGCAGTGCCGGAATAATCAGCGAAATTGCGGTGAGCCAGTTCTTTTTGAAAAACGAAATTTTAACTGGTGCCAGAATTATTTTAATGCAAAAGTCAATAATAAAAATAATCCAAATAACGATGCTTGTATACTCTAGCGGCTTGCTTATACCCCAAATAAACTCGGCTACCAGCAATAAAAGCCATATAAAACCCAAAAAAATCATGGGGCCCTCTAACAATTTTTCAAGCGAATACAGCAGATGCTTTCGTTGGCGAACCAGTTCTTGTTTCATTGGCTATAAAGATAATGCAGCTATAAAAATTTTTTAAAGAGTCGGTAAATTGGCGTTTCCTGGCAATACATTCATATGTATAGAAATAAAACATCCAAAAAAGGGGCCGTATCGTTCCTTTTTATCTTGCTCCCTCCTGTTTACGCATATTGCAGCAATTGTATTGAACAGTACTAACTTGGTCTTTGATGCAATCATCATTTCGTCTTATAAAACCTTTCAAAAAGGGGTACGTTTCATTTCTTCAAAGTTTACATCAACATCGTCAAACAATTTTTTAGGTAAACCTTTGTGCAATTTTAGCACTTCCCTCTTTACTGAAAATGTAAGCCGACAATATTTGCTTTTCTTCATTTTAAAATTGTTAAGCAAGCTTTTCGGGATGTTTGCCGTATTTCTTCAGCCAAGCATTGTACACTAACAGCGAGAGATAAGCGGACACAAGGCCAATTAGTATGCCTGCCGCCACATCGGTAGGATAATGCTGCGCCAGGTACACCCTGGAATAACCTACGAAAAATGCAATCAGCGGCAGAACAAAGGCATACAGCTTATTTTTTACTACAGCCGAAAATAGCAGCGCCATGGTAAAAGCAGTACTGGTATGTCCGGATGGGAAGCTATGCCTGCGGTGCAGCGGCACTCCATCTATTTTATGAATTAATACGCTTTGCACCTCAAGACTCACTGGCCGCAAATCGTCTGGAAAGACAACTCTTTTAAAAAAATGGGTAAGAATGGTGCAAATAATAATAGCTGCAAGTACCGGCACTAAAAACTGCCGGTTAAACAAAATGCAATACAATACCAGCGGAACATAAATCAGCCCATCGCCTAAAAGAGTAACAAACGGAAATATGGCATCGAGCTGTGTAGTGTGCGCGCCGTTGATTAATAAAAATGCTTCCTGCTTTCCATAAAAAAGTAAAAACACCACCACTAAAAGCAATAGGAAAAAACCAACGGCAAACGCTGTTCGAAAGTGAAGATGTGATTGTTGTGCAGGCAAAGGAAGTATTTTTATGCAAAATAAGCAAAGTAAAAAAACGAAAAAAACCGCTTCGGTATAGAAGCGGTTTTAAATCGGTTAAAAGTCATTAAAAACGGTAGCCAAGCGACAGACCAAAACCTGTGTTTTTCAACTTTGCATTGTTATTTGGAATGTCCTGAAAGTCGGGCATAATGTTCATTAACCCAAGTTGCGCATTTACTTGAAACGAAAGCTTGTTGGCAAACTCGTATCCGGCTAAAAGGTTTGCACCAGCATCTGTTTTTCTGTAATAGGCTCCTACAGGATCGGTAGCACCTACTTCGTTTTGAAACTCCACATCTATTTCATCGCCGTTGGAAAACTCTCTTTTTCCATCAACACCAAAAGCTACATACGGTCCAAAACCTAGCAACATATTTCCGGTTCCCACCATTGGTTTGTACACAAAATTTAATGGAATTTCGATGTACGACAATTTGGTTTGTCCGCCATTTTTGTATTCAGCGCCTTTCATACTGTATAAAATACCTGGCTGAATGTAAGCTCCGGCACCAACGGGAATTTCGGCGTTAAGACCCGCATGAAAGCCGGTGGATATTTTGTAATCCAGATTACTATTGTCGTCGTCCTTACCGTTAAAGGTATTAAAGTTTACACCTGCCCGTAAGCCAAACGTCGTTCTTCCTGCATTAGCTGTCATTTGCGCAAATAAGGGCGCAGAAAACAATGCAGCTATTCCTAATACTAAAAATCTCTTTTTCATAGTGTTCATCTTTTTTATTTGAATTAGTTATCTCCATTTGTTTTAGCGTCTTCCACCATCTTCTGGTTGGCGGTAATTACAAATTCTACGCGACGGTTTTCCGCACGTCCTTCATCTGTATCGTTGCTAACCTTTGGATCTGTTTCGCCAAGGCCCCGGGTTGCTAAACGCGTGCTTTCAATACCTTCCGTACGCAAATAAGAAGCAGTTGAAGATGCTCTGCGCTCCGATAACCCCTGATTGTATTTAGCGGCTCCTTTACTGTCAGTATGGCCTAATACCTCAATGTTTGTATCTGGATATTTTTTTAAGATGTCGGCTAATCTCGTAAGGTTTGTGCGAGCTGCATCACTTAAGTCGGAACGATCGTAACCAAAAAGAATTTTTTCTTTAAATTCAATTACAATTCCTTCCCCTACTCTTTTTACTTCTGCATCACCAAGTACTTTTTGCATTTCTTCGGCTTGCTTATCCATTTTGCGGCCAATTACTGCGCCAGTAACGCCACCAACTGCTGCGCCTACAATAACGCCAGCCGCTGTGTTACCCATAGCCCGGCCAATAACGCCACCAATTGCGCCACCACCTGCTGCGCCAATAACGCCGCCTTTTTGTGTGCGATTTAAGCTTTTACAGCCTGCAGCCATCAAACCAGTTAATACCAGTACCGCTGCTAATTGTCTAATTGTTTTCATAATTACTAAGTTTAGAACCTCATTTTCAAACACCATACCAGTAAACTATTCAACTGCCAAAAAGCGTTATTTAACGCCATACATGCTTGCATTTTAAGTATTTATATACATTTGGCGTAAATCGCAGCTTTTTTTTCAACAGAAGTTCTATTCGCAAAATGAGAAATGGGGAATATTAGAAAACAGTTTTGAGATGAAAACGCTACCCTGGTAAAGACTTTGTAATAACAGACCACGCGCAACAATTGTTTTCTTTTATGTACAACCCAATACCTGAACAGACTCAAAAACCTTTCAAAAAGCACCAGTCATCTTTGAAATCCTAAAAGGTTTCCTTATTTAAACTTAAGCTGCACTACCCTTTCCTTAACCTTTATTGGCGCAAGGCTATCAATTTAAACATTAAAAAAGGGCTGCAAATGCAAACCCTTTTTCTTTATCGTGTAAAATAAAGCTTTATTGTTCTATAGCTTCTACCACCTGTACAGGCTCCTCTACCCGGTTAAGCTGCCATACTTTCGCTTTTGTTTTGCCCTTAAACGAAGCTGTTGGATCTTTCTCGTTGTATGCCATACCAGTTGTTAACCATAGTTGCTTTGCATCTGTATCATACACCAAAGTTCCTTCTGCTACGGATTTACCTTCGGCGGTTTTTTGAGCAGGAATTTTATAGGTGGCAGGTGCTTTCTTCAACAACCCTTTAACGCGTCCCTGGGGTAATCCTTCTATCCAAACTATTCCCATGTTTGCGGTATCAACTACCAGGTTTAAGGTAACATCATTATCGACGGAAACATAAGTGCCTAATACAGGTAAGTAATGTTTAGGTAAAACGGTGGACGAAGTCACTCCTTTAAGGTGGTCGGGCAGGTTCGAATCAAGCGTTACGAAAGCTGTTCCGGTAGTGATGGTGGTTGTTGTTTTATATGTTGCCATATCCGAATGTTTCTGAGTTGTATCTGTTTGTGCAGAAGCGCTGGCAGAAAAGAAAAGGGCGGCAATCAAAGGCAAAGACGTGTTTTTCATGTTGCTTATTTTAGTAAAGAAAATAGAGTTCGCCCCACCTTAGGGAATATTGTGCCAAAAAAAAGCTTGCATAAATGCAAGCGAAATTTTCCCTTAAAGCGTGTTAAACAAGGCCGCACTGCGGGGTGCTGCTGTATCTTTACATACTAATAAATTTAGGATTTAAAGCTTAATGAAAAATAAGGCAGTGAAAACAGCATTCGAACCGGGCGAAGCACAGGAATACATTGAAGTTTTTGGCGCACGCGAACACAACCTGAAAAACATAGATATAGCCATTCCAAAAAATTGCCTTGTGGTGATTACGGGCATTAGCGGCAGCGGAAAATCGTCGCTAGCGTTTGATACCATTTATGCCGAAGGGCAGCGACGCTACATGGAAACATTTGGCGGCTATGCCCGCCAGTTTATCGGAGATATGGAGCGCCCCGACGTAGATAAAATCACCGGGCTTTCGCCGGTTATTTCTATTGAACAAAAAACCACTAATAAAAACCCACGATCTACAGTTGGTACCGTTACCGAGGTGTATGATTTTTTGCGACTTCTTTTTGCCCGTGCAGGCGAAGCTTACTCGTACAACACCGGAAAGAAAATGGTTAAGTGGAGCGAAGATGAAATTGTAAGCAACATAATCAAAAAGTTTTCCGCACAAAAAATATCGGTGCTAGCACCGCTTGTTCGCGGGCGCAAAGGCCATTACCGCGAACTGTTTGAAGAGGTTCGAAAAAAGGGTTTTTTAAAGGTTAGGGTTGATGGAGAAGTAAAAGACATCACGCCAAAAATGCAGCTCGACCGGTATAAAATTCATGATATAGAATTGGTGGTTGACCGCCTGAAAGTGGCGCCCGATGTACGCACCCGCATCAGTCAAAGTGTGCAACAAGCCTTAAAGCTGGGTAAAGATCTGTTGTTTGTAGAAGCGCTTTCTGAAACTGCCGAAGCAACCGACAGAGACGAAAAGACTGCACAAAATGGACAATCTTCAAACAAGCAAAACCCTTCAAAAAGGGGTGCCGGCGCGGCAGTTGGCGAGCAAGCGCTGGTGGTGTACAGCCGTCAGCTAATGTGCGAAGAAACAAGCATTAGTTACGAAGAGCCTTCACCAAATGCCTTTTCTTTTAATTCGCCTTACGGCGCCTGCCCTAACTGCAAAGGTTTAGGCGAAGTATACACAGTAAGTTTGCCAGCCGTTATGCCCGATGATTCGTTAAGCATTAATGCGGGCGGACTGGCACCACTTGGCGCCGAACGCGAGGCGTTTGCTTTTAAACAAGTGCAAACATTAGCCCGAAAAAACAAATTTAATTTAGATACACCCATTAAAGAACTGCCCAAAAAGGTGCTGAATATACTGCTGTATGGCAATGAAGAAAGCGGCGCCGACGAACTGAAGTTTAATGATGAAACGCTTACCGATAGCCATTATAACGGCGATTTTGAAGGAGTGGTAAACCAGGTAAAGCGGTATTTTGCCACCACAACAAGCGAAACTATTCAACGCTGGGCCGAAAGCTTTATGGAACTTACTACCTGCGCTACTTGCAACGGAGCTCGTTTAAAAAAAGAAAGTCTTTGGTTTAAAATTTCGGAGAAAAACATTGTTGAATTAAGCAATCTCGATCTTGTAGAATTAGCACAATGGTTTAACGGTTTAGAAGAGCGTTTGAATAAAACACAAAAAGTAATTGCAAAAGAATTAGTAAAAGAAATTCGGGAGCGGCTGCAATTTCTGCTTGATGTAGGATTGACTTACCTAACCTTAAACCGGCCAACCCGAACACTCAGCGGCGGCGAATCGCAGCGCATTCGGCTGGCTACTCAAATAGGCTCTCAATTGCAAGGCATTACTTATGTTTTAGATGAACCTTCTATTGGCCTGCATCAACGCGATAACCAGCGACTGATTATGGCTTTGCAAAACCTTTGCGCAATTGGCAATAGTGTATTGGTTGTAGAACACGATAAAGACATTATGTTAGCCGCCGATCATTTAATAGATATTGGTCCGAAAGCCGGTTTCCATGGCGGTAGAATTATTACGGCCGGCAAGCCAAAAGATCTTCTTAAAACCAACTCGCTAACAGCGCAATTTTTAAACGGTGAAAAAGAAATAGCAGTGCCTACAGAAAGGCGGAGTGGAAATGGAAAAGAACTGGTTTTGAAAGGCGCTACCGGCCACAACCTGAAGAATGTATCGGTAACTTTTCCGTTGGGAAAATTAGTACTTGTTACCGGCGTTAGCGGCAGCGGAAAATCTACCCTGATTAACGATACGCTTTACCCAATTTTAATGCAGCATTGTTACCAGTCTAAAAAAGTGCCATTGCCTTTTAAAAGCATTGCAGGTTTAGAGCATATTGATAAGGTTATTGAAATTGATCAGTCGCCAATTGGACGAACCCCACGCAGCAACCCGGCAACTTATTGCGGCTTCTTTACCGATATAAGAACTTTGTTTGCCTCCATACCCGAAGCCAAAATAAGAGGTTATGCGGCCGGAAGGTTTTCTTTCAATGTAAAAAGCGGGCGCTGCGAAGTTTGCGAAGGTGGCGGCATGCGCGTAATTGAAATGAACTTTTTACCGGATGTATATGTACACTGCGAAAAATGCGGAGGCAAACGATACAACCGTGAAACGTTGGAGATTCGATATAAAGGAAAATCTATTTCTGATGTACTTAATTTAACAGTGGAGCAGGCTGTAGAATTTTTTCAAAATATTCCGTACATCTACCGAAAAATTAAAGTACTGCAGGATGTGGGACTGGGCTACATTACTTTAGGGCAATCGGCTGTAACCCTTAGTGGCGGCGAAGCGCAGCGGGTAAAGCTGGCTACCGAACTAAGTAAAAGAGATACAGGAAAAACGTTTTATATTTTAGATGAACCCACAACCGGACTTCATTTTGAAGATATTCATCATTTGCTGGAAGTGCTAAACAAACTTGTGGACAGGGGCAACTCCGTACTGGTTATAGAACACAATATGGATGTGATTAAAGTGGCCGATCACATAATAGATATTGGACCCGAAGGCGGCTCTGGCGGCGGAAAAATTTTGTTTGAAGGCGTTCCGGAAGGTTTGGTTAAAATAAAACAAAGCTTTACCGGTAAATTTTTAAAAGACGAATTGCAGCCTAAATAAAAGCAGTAAATTTTACTTGCTACTCATGTAAGATAATAAGCCAAAGAGAATTATATGTTTACCCTTTTTGAGTAGTTTTTTGGCTGTGATGCAACAAGAATTCCGGTAGTAAAGGCAAAAAGTTATTAATAAAAATCGTTGTTAAGGTAGGGTACTATATAGGGAACGGATTATGGTTTCTGCAACCAGGGATTGAATTTTTATTAAGCCTTCTGCCTGTTACC
>JBBSRB010000097.1:0-12028 GCA_038243445.1 Chitinophagales bacterium
AAATATTCTCCTTTCGGATTAAACTTCATAATACCTACACCCACCACGCCATACGGGCGCAGCTTACCTTTTAAGCCATCAAACTGCTCCATAAAAACGGTGGGGTAAATTTCGGTAGCTGCATATGCTTCTACCATAGACGATTTAAACTTTAAATTACGGATTCTTCTATACTGCTCGTTGCCGTTTGTTTTATCGGAGATTTTGCTGTCGTCGCCTTCCAATTGTCCAAAGTTTACAGCCACACGAAAACCCAGCCATTCTGCCGGATAGAGATTTACGTAAACACCTTTTGCCATCCGGGTAAGCGGCAGATTTACATCTTTAATAAAGGTTTTTCCAGTACCGCTGTTTCCACCCAAATCGCCAAGGAAAAACAAAGGCCCCACACCGGCGCCAAACTCGTATTTGCCATTACCCGATGTAATGGATTGTGAAAAAGAGTGCAACGAAAATAGAGAAAGTACAGCAATAAGTACTAATGCACGTACGGCGGGTACAGTTGTTCGCATAAGAGGATTGGTTTAAGTTTTAACAAGGTATTGGATGACAGGGCTAAAGTAAAGCGCAGATGTTTATTGTGCAAGTGAAACGTAGAAAAATCGCAATAATCGCATACAATTACGTTTTTACTCTTAGTAGAATTACCAAAAAATAAATACACCATAGTAACCACCTAAAAGCAGCAGAAAATAATGAGAATTCCGATGCGTTTTGGTACCAAGCCAAATACTACTATCATCGTTTGTTGCGTCGCACACTTATACACTTTGTAATTCTATTGAGCACCAGCACAAAGTCGCTGCCTCTCCTAAAGAAAGTTTTAGTCAACAGTTTCGGCGACAACAATATTCAACCAACTACCCCTTTTTCATAGGTTTTTTGCTTTTCTTATTTATAAATAATTAAAAGTGTTGCACACAAAAAACCGTGCAACAAAAACCTATCAAAAAGGGGTAGCCAGGGGCATAATATACATTTCAAGAAAACAAAAGAAATATTATCAACTTTAATAAGTTATAATATTTAAAAAGCTATTCAATACAAAACAGTACATCGCACATCGCTCAACACTCATTTCTCCTCTATCGCTTTTTTTAGCATATAAATATGCTCTATTCCATCTTCTAAATAGACATCGCTGATTTGAGTAAAACCAAAAGATTCGTAAAAGCCCTTTAAGTATAACTGAGCACCCAATTTAATAGCTACCATTCCAAACAACCGGTACACTTCCTGTATTGATTGCAGCATTAAAGCTTTGCCGGCACCGCTGCGCCGCACCAAAGAAGAAGTAATGACACGCCCGATAGAAGCCTGCTGGTAAATAACGCCGGGCGGCACAATGCGGGTGTACGCTACCAGTTTGCTTTCGCTCCATCCCATCAGGTGATAGCTTTCCTGGTCTTTGTCATCAGCATCTAAAAACACGCAGTTTTGCTCTACCACAAACACTTCGCTACGAAGCTGTAAAAACGCATACAATTCATGCGGGGTTAATGCGCTAAACTCTTTCAAAACCCATTTAAAAATCATTCATCAAATTTAACGGCCAACGGCAGGTACTATGGGCAAACTTTCGTTGTTGGTAACACCAACGGATTGTACCGCAAAAAAATAATTGTCTTTCGAATAAGGCACCGTCATGGTGGTATCGAAAGTAAACTGCTTTGTTTGCCAGGTGGGCGAAGTTGTTTCGCGCATTAAAATATAATACCCTTTTACTTTGCCGGTCTTTGGAGCTTTCCAGTTTAAGGATGTGGAGTTGGTTAGGTTTCTTACATCTATATTCACCTCTTGCGGCGGTGGCGGCGCTTTTGCCAAATTGGCAAGAACAGCTACGTTAATGGCGGTATTCTTTCTTAAATATTCAAAGTCCATAAACTCGGCAAGGTCGCCATAAACAACGCCTTTTTCGGTACGTAGGTCCTGGTGCTGATGGTTGTAGTTTTCATTCATTTCGGTAAGTCGTACCGCAGTCATTCCTCTGAGCACAAAAGGAGTATGATCGCCACCGCGTAAAAAACGGTCATTGCGGTAAATAAGCACTACTTCTAAATGATCTACATAACGTTCGCCTACTTCTTTAATATATCGTGCAAGTTGGCGGGGCCTTCCATCATTTTCCAATCCCATATTGCGGATGTTTTGAAAAACGCGTCCGGTATCAAGCACAGAAAACGCTTCACTGAAAATGCGTAAGCGGGTATTGTCAATAATACCGGTTTCGTTGCTGTTGTTGCTGCCTACCATATCGTTGTTTAAAACAGCATCAACGTTCCAGTTTTCGCGAACTGCTTTTTCTGCTAAATAATTTGCACCCAGTAAGCCTTGCTCTTCTCCGCTTACAGCAACAAAAATAATGGTAGCCGGAAACGAGTGCTTACTCATTACGCGGGCACACTCCAGCACTGCTGCCACGCCGCTGCCATCGTCGTTTGCGCCCGGCGCATCAGCGGTGCTGTTCATTACATCACTTACCCGGCTGTCTAAATGCCCGCTGATTATATAAATACGATCGTCAGCATTATCCGTTCCTTTCAGCACCGCCATTGCATTTCCAAGATTGACTGCCCTGTTCACTCTTCGTCCGTCGGGCTGCAAGGTAGTGGTGTCCACAAAAGCCGTTAACCGTCCGCCGCTCTCTTTTGCAAACTCCGAAAACTTATCTACTACCCATTGCCTGGCCGCGCCAATGCCACGTCTTTTATCGGTGGTACTGCTAAGTGTGCTTCGGGTGCCAAAGCGTACCAGTTGATTAATGTAGGCATTTAACGAGTCGGCGGATACCGCTCCTACCATCTGTTCAATTTCTATATCCCTGTTAATAATTTTTTGCGCAATGGTTCCTTTCGCTACAATCATCAGGCAACTAATAAACAAAAGTTTTGTAATTTGTTTTATCATATTTACATCTTTAAATAAATAATTCAATACCCATATTTTTCTTTCCAGCGAAGCCGTAAAAACTTACGTAATTCTTCTTCGCGCGGCGTGTTACCGGGTGTATATAAAGTTGTTCCGCTGATTGCATCGGGTAAAAATTCCTGCCCGGTAAAGTTACCTTCAAATCTATGCGCATATTTATAATTTTTACCGTATTCTAATTTCTTCATCAAGCCTGTTGGCGCGTTTCTAAGATGAAGTGGAACCGGCAAATCGCCTTCTTTGCGCACCTGCTCTAATGCTTCTTCAATAGCCATATATGAGGCATTGCTTTTATAGGAAGAAGCAAGATACGTGGCACATTGCGCCAATATGATTCTTGCTTCAGGATAACCAATTTTCGCTACGGCATCAAATGTAGCGTTCGCCAGCAAAAGTGCGTTGGCATTGGCATTGCCAATGTCTTCTGAGGCAAAAATAACCATTCGCCGGGCGATAAATTTTACGTCTTCGCCACCTTCAATCATGCGCGCAAGCCAGTATATGGCGCCGTTCGGGTCGGAGCCGCGCATAGATTTAATAAAGGCAGAAATAATATCATAATGCTGCTCTCCGCTTCTATCGTATAAGGCAATGCGACGCTGTGCAATTTCCATCACTTCTTCATCGGTGATTGTAATTTGTTTATTTTCTGAAAGAGCGTCTATCACCAGTTCAAACAAATTCAACAATTTTCGTGCATCTCCACCCGCAATTAGCAACAGCGCTTCTGTTTCTTTCAGGTCTATATTTTTACCTTTCAGCCACACATCTTTTTCCATTGCCAAATAAAGCAGCGAGGTCAAATCCTTATTACTAAGCGACTTTAAAACATATACCTGGCAGCGGCTTAACAGTGCGCTGTTCACTTCAAAAGAAGGGTTTTCGGTGGTGGCGCCAATTAACGTAACAATTCCTTTTTCTACAGCTCCCAACAGGGCGTCTTGCTGCCCTTTATTGAAGCGATGAATTTCATCTATAAACAAAATTGCGCCTGAAGTTTTTTGCGCCTGCTGAATTACTTCGCGCACTTCTTTTACACCGGCGCTAATTGCGCTTAAATGAAAAAATGGAAGGTTTAAAGTATGTGCAATAATGTGTGCTATAGTTGTTTTTCCTGTTCCTGGAGGTCCCCATAAAATGAGGGAGGGAAGCCTTCCACTTTCAATAGCTGTACGCAAAATACTACCTTTGCCCACCAGGTTTTGCTGCCCCACCAAATCATCCAATGTTTGCGGTCGTACCCTTTCGGCCAGTGGCGCATTAGCGTTCATACTTCAAATTAATGAAGAAATAGCAATGAACATAAAATGAATTTAAGGTCGGACGGTTTGATTGCTTCATTACTAAAATCATACCCTTTAACAGACCCTTTTTAAAAGGTTTTAGGTTGTTGAATAGTTTTTAAAAAAGATACAATCTTGTCAAAAGAATCATCAAGGTTAGCACCATACCAGCCATGCCCTTCGCCAGGATAAGTAATTAATTGTACCGGAACACCCGCCTGCTGCAACCCTTTTTGAAGGGTTTTAGATTGAGACACCGGCACCAAAAAATCTCGTTCACCATGTAATAAAAGCGTAGGTACACTTTGTGGCGTTACGTAATTTATTGGACTGCTTTGCCGGTAAGCAGCCGGATTTTCATCTGGAGTGCCGCCAATTAATTGTGCAAAAAGGGCTTTGTAGTAAGTATTGCTTTGTGTGTTGTATAATTGTTTTAAATCAGCCGGGCCAAAAAAGGAGATAACGGCTTTGGCCCTATTTGGAGATGTGTGTTTGTAAGCATGAAGTAACGCCAGGTGTGCACCGGCGCTGGCACCTAAGAAAATAAAGTCTTCGGAAAGGCCGTACTCGCGTCTTTTATCATAAATTAACCTCACAGCCGATTGCACGTCGTTTTCCTGCGCAGGAAAGTAATTGCCGCCTTGCCTTGCCAACCGGTAGTTTAGGTTTACAAGGGCATATTGCGGAAGACGTATTTTAAACTGGGCAACAGCAGTATTAAAATCTGCCTTATCACCGCCAGTCCAGGCACCGCCGTGTATTAAAAAAAGTACTTTAGTGCTGTCAGTTCTGTCTGCCGGTAAGTACACATCCATCTTTTGAAAGGAATCGGGCCCATAGGGCACGTTCATAAACGATTGTTCGGGCAAAGGAGCAGCCACTGTTTGACCCTTTTTCGCGCAAGAGCCGAGAGCTAATATCACACTCATCAGGTATAAAAAATTCATCTTTTTTAATTAAATAAATCCAGGCTGCAAAATAGAAAAGCACCTGTTAAAGGTGCTTTAAGAGAAGTTTAATAAAAGACTAATCTTCGTCAAAATAATCAGAGTCGAATTATTTGATTTAGTAGGTATTTTGAAATTCTTTCATTTTTCCGTTGAAACCCGAGAGCAGTTCATTAAAACCGTTGATAGAGAATTCCCAGTTTATTTTAGCACTTTTTTACTCCTTCAGTTTTCAACAATAAATTGCTCTTGCCAACGTATAATGTTCAATTTGGATGTTCATTGTAAAAACATTAATGTTCCAGGTTTAATTGAATATTCAACTCGTCCAACTGTTTTTCATCAATAGCAGAAGGTGCATCCAGCATTACATCGCGCCCGCTGTTATTTTTTGGAAACGCAATAAAATCGCGAATACTTTCGCTGCCACCAAGCAGGGCGCACAAACGATCAAAGCCGAACGCAATACCACCATGCGGCGGTGCGCCATATTCAAAGGCACCCAGCAAGAAGCCAAATTTAGTTTGGGCTTCTTCTTCTGTCATACCAAGGGCTGCAAACATTTTTTCCTGTAATTCTCTTTGATAAATTCTTATAGAACCGCCGCCGATTTCGTTGCCGTTCAACACCATATCGTACGCGTTTGCTTTGATGTTGGCATACGGATGCTGGAGGTATTCTTCCCTATTTTCAATAGTTGGATTGTTGCTGATCATTGTTTGAATATGAGCCGGCTTTGGCGATGTAAACGGATGATGGCGCGCCACCCAGCGATTACCCTCTTCGTCGTATTCAAACAGCGGAAAATCAAGCACCCACAATAATTTAAACTCGTCCCGCTTGCGCAAGCCCAATTGGTTGGCCAATTCCATACGCAAATCAGAAATTGCTTTACGGGTTTTTTCTTCAGCCCCTGCTAAAATTAAAACAGCATCGCCACTTTTGGCGTTTGCATAAACTGCAATCTCTTTTAATTGTTCTTCCGAAAAGAATCTATCTACACTGCTTTTAAAAGTCCCATCTTCATTGCACCTAATGTACACCAAACCCTGCATACCTATTTGCGGACGTTTAACCCAGTCTGCTAACGCATCCATTTGTTTGCGGGTATAATTGGCAATGCCTGGAACCGCAATAGCAAGCACGGTTTCGGCCCGTTCAAAGACAGGAAAAGACGCATACCCATTTATGAGGTTTTCCTTTGTATTTTGTTTATTGGTAAATACCGATAACGGCCATTTTAAATTTGCCAGTTTCATGGCAAACCTTATATCCGGCTTATCGTTTCCATATTGCCACATGGCTTCTTCCCACGTAATGCGCTCTATCTTTTCTACGTAGTCTATTCCCTTTACCTCTTTAAAAACCGATTTTATTAAGCCTTCAAACATTTGCAATACATCTTCCTGTTCTACAAATGCCATTTCGCAATCTATTTGTGTAAACTCCGGTTGGCGGTCGGCGCGCAGGTCTTCGTCTCTAAAGCATTTTACAATTTGATAATACCTGTCGTAACCGCTAACCATCAGTAATTGTTTAAATGTTTGCGGCGATTGCGGAAGCGCATAAAACTGTCCCGCATTCATGCGGCTGGGCACTACAAAATCGCGTGCTCCTTCTGGTGTAGATTTGATTAAAAAAGGGGTTTCAATATCAATAAACTGGTGCTCGTGCAAATAGTTTCGTGCGGCACGGTTTACGGCATACCGCAACTCTAAATTTTTCTTTATAGCGTTGCGGCGCAAATCGAGGTAGCGGTATTTCATGCGCAGGTCGTCCCCGCCGTCGGTATCATCCTGAATGGTAAACGGCGGCACCGCCGAGGCATTTAAAATAGTAAACCACGTAACAGTAATTTCTATTTCGCCGGTTTCGATGTGCTTATTTTTATTGCTCCGTTCGGTAACGGTTCCTGTTACCTGAAGTACAAATTCACGGCCTAAAGGTTCGGCATCAAGTTGCGCATTCAGTTCTTCGTTAAAATATAATTGCGTAATGCCGTAGCGGTCGCGCAAATCAACAAACGTAATAGAACCAAATTTGCGGATTGTTTGTACCCAGCCGGCAAGGGTAACTGTCGTGCCTTCATGAACCAATCTTAATTCGCCACAAGTGTGAGAACGAAACATAAAAAAAAATTTTGAGCCGCAAAGATAATGCAGCCCCCTGTCCCCCCGGTGGGGGAACTTAGGTCAATGTTTCTCTTGTAATTTCCGTATTTGTTTAAGATTATGGTTGTTGTTTGTTCACGGTTAATTTGATAACTTTTTCCCCATGCCCAATAGAATTACAAAAGTACAAGAGTGCGACGCAACAGGCGACGATAGTAGTAAGGGCGCTGACCGAATAAAAATAAAAACTTAACAAAGAAGCCAGACTGAGGCAAACAAAATTTTCCTGACCTAAGTTCCACCACCGGTCCGAAAGACTCCGGCCTTTTTTGGAGAGAACAGGGGCCTTTTTACAGCGCTGCCAACTGCACTTTTTGTTGCAGCTCCATTACGTTTTCTTTAAACAAACCGTCTGTATCCATTAAATCTTTTACGGTTTGGCAGGAGTGAATAACGGTAGTATGATCGCGACCGCCAAAATGTTCACCAATGGTTTTTAAAGAGTTTTTGGTAAACGCTTTGGCCAGGTACATGCTAATTTGCCGTGCCTGCACAATTTCGCGTTTGCGGGTTTTTTGCAGCAATTTATCGTACGGCACTTCAAAGTATTCGCATACCAGTTTTTGAATGGTATCAATGGTAATTTCTTTGCTGGACGATTTGATGAAATTGCGCAGTACTTTCTTTGCTAATTCCAGGTCTATTTCCCGGCGGTTAAGCGACGATTGCGCCAGCAAAGAAATAAGTGCGCCTTCCAGTTCGCGAATGTTATTGCTGATGTTATACGCAATGTATTTCACCACTTCGCTCGGCATTTCCAAGCCGTCGTTCTTCATTTTACGTTCCAGAATTTCTATACGGGTTTCGTAGTCCGGCGTTTGGATGTCGGCACTTAAACCCCAGCGAAACCGGCTCAACAAACGTTCCTGCATTCCATCTAAATCTTTCGGCGGTTTATCGGATGTTAGCACCAGTTGTTTGCCCGATTGATGCAAGTGGTTGAAAATAGCAAAGAACGCGTCCTGCGAGCGTTCGGCCCTGTTAAAAAATTGTACATCATCAATAATCAATACATCTATCAACTGATAAAAATGTATAAAGTCGTTAATGGCATTATTGCGGCTGTGATCGACAAACTGGTTAATAAATTTTTCTGAGCTTACATACAACACCACTTTGTTTGGTTGCAGTTTTTTTACTTCGTTGCCTATAGCTTGCGCAAGGTGCGTTTTACCCAGGCCTACGGAGCCGTAAATTACCAGCGGGTTAAATGAATTTGCGCCCGGTTTATCTGCCACTGTTTTACCGGCGCGGCGGGCTACACGGTTGCAATCGCCTTCTATATATGCATCAAATGTATAAACCGAATTCAGTTGCGGATCGATATGCATTTTTCTTATACCCGGTATTACAAAAGGGTTTTTTACAGGCGTGTTTACCACCAGCGGAAAATCCATTTCGTTGTTGGAAAAAGATTTGTAGCCCTGCCCTGCAACATCCACGGTGACAGGCTTGTTGTAATTGTTTCCGCCGTCTACCATTATGCGGTATTCAAGCTGCGCATCTTTACCTAACTCACGCTTCAACGTTTTAGCTAAAAGGTTTACATAATGCTCTTCCAGGTACTCGTAAAAAAACTGGCTTGGCACCTGTATCACCAAAATATTTTCCTTTAACGCAACCGGCTTAATGGGTTCAAACCAGGTTTTGAAATGCTGCCACTCCACAATGTCTTTTATAATTGACAAACAGTTGGTCCAAACAGTTTCAGCATTTTTAATCATGAACAAAAAGCAGTTTATAGTAATTAAAGAAATGTAAGGTCCATTGCATTTTTCACAATCTGTGTATAAGTTTTTTTGGACAGGAGAACGAATTTCAGCAAAAGAGATTGAAAAAAAAATTTTTATATCTCGGATATTTTACTCACGGGTATAGAAGCGGAGTTCACTATTTTTTTATTATTCTTTTTATCAAAAATAAAATCAAGTCTACCAAGTTGAATACCAGCGAATCCTACCTGATTGATGACCACATCTTCACCTATTTTATTTTTAATTACCACCGGAGCAGCTAAAAAAGTGTGCGTATGTCCACCAATAATTAAATCTATGTTTTCTGTTTCTTTCGCCAAAACTATATCGCTTACCTGATTGTTGTTATACTTATAGCCAAGATGCGATAAACACACGATGAGATCGCACCTTTTGCGTTTTAAGATGGCTGCGCATTCGTTTGCCTTTTCTATGGGATTGAGGTATTTTACGCCGGGAGTAAGGTTTTCGGGCACAAGCCCCTGCAATTCTATACCTATACCCAGCACTCCTATTTTCAACCCCCCTTTTTTAAAGGTTTTATAAGGCACATGTGTGTGCTCCATGATGGTTCCATTAAAATCGTAATTACTAATAATCATTGGAAAGGATGCATGACTGCGCAGTTGCGCCTGAAGGTTGTCGAGCCCGGCATCAAAATCATGATTGCCAATAGTGGCACCATCGTAGCCCATAGCACTCATGGCTTTTATCTCTGGTTCACCTTTGTAAATATTAAAATAAGGTGTTCCCTGAAAAATATCACCCGCATCAAATAACAATACGTGCTCTTCGCTTTGTCGTATTTTATTAATGAGCTGCGACCGGGCCGCTACGCCGCCCAGTCCCTCGTTGCGTCCGCCATCCATTGGGAAAGGTTCTATACGGCTGTGCACATCATTAGTGTGTAAGATGGTGAGGCTTACCGGCGTGCTTAGCAATTCTGCTGCTGAAACCAAATTAGAACTTGCAAAAAAGGCTCCTGATGCAAGGGCAGACTGTGTTAAAAATGTTCTTCTATTGAGCATTGGTAATTCGGTTTTCGTTAGTTACAGAAATATTTTTGCCCTCTAATTTGAGTGCGTCTATATAATCAAAAATTGCCTGCCTCATTAAGTATCCGCTGTTTTGTTGCGGGATGGATTTGAGCATTTCAGCATCATCACCACCATTTGCCACATAGTCGGAATTAGCAATGGTATAGATTTTATTTTTATCAAGCGGAGCGCCGCCAACCAGTACATTTATTGCTTGCCCGTTTTTTATTTGCATGGTTATACCGGCAACGGGCCAGCCTCCTTTTTGAGCCGTCAAATCTAAAAACTGTTGCAACACAACTCCAGGTAGTTGCTGCAGAATTAAAAGGTTATCAAAAGGCATTAACTCAAAAATTTTTCCACTTGTAACGGGACCCTTCGGCAATTGCGATATGCGCACGCCGCCGCTGTTTACAAAAGCCGCATCTATTGGTACGCCCCAATGTTTTTTTGCCGCGTAAAACATAGCATCTGCCATAAACCTGCCCAACGTGCCATCGGGCTGGCTTTTAGAAAGTGTTACTTCGGCTATGCCAACTACTTCGTTCATGTTGGCGTTCACACTGTCGCTATATGGTTTTAACAGCCCTAATAAAGCACTGTCGCGCGGGAGGGTAGCATTAATAGGATAATCTTTGTACTGCGCTTTAACGGGCAAAAAAGAAGTGCCGCAGGCACTAAGTAAAAGCAGAGAACAGAGTACAAAAAAAAGAGAGGAGGTCCGGCGCATTCGGTTTTGTTTTAGGGATAAAAAACAAAAGTAAGTTTCAATGCCGTATAAATTTGTTTCCAAGATGTGAAACAACCGCAAGGTTGAAAGATACACTTTATTACTATCGCGCCCTTTTACGGTAAACTCTATATAGAACTTTCCTTAATTCTGCCCACCTTTGTGCTACTCAGCCTTCGGGATAAATACCTGACATGCAACAAAGAATTACAATTAAGATAGCACCTTCCGAGGCAGCCAACGATGGCATGTTAACTAAACTCATTGCCCAAACCTGCGGCGTGCAGGCCAGCCAAATAACCGGGTATACTATTGTAAAGAAATCGCTGGATGCCCGCGGCAGGCAAGCCTGGTTTCAATTAACGGTGTTGGTTTTTATAGATGAACCTTCAGAGCGGATTTCAATTAGTCCTTTACACCTAAAAAGCGTACACCATGCACACCGCAAAGTGGTGGTAGTAGGTGCCGGACCAGCCGGGCTTTTTGCTGCCTTGCGTTTGATAGAATCGGGCATAAAACCCATTGTGCTCGAACGTGGCAAAGACGTGCGGGCACGCCGCCGTGATCTTGCAGCCATGAACAAAGAAGGACTTGTAAATGAAGAAAGCAATTATTGTTTTGGCGAAGGCGGCGCCGGAACCTACAGCGATGGAAAATTATACACCCGCAGCACCAAACGCGGCGATGTGCAACGCATCTTAAACATTCTGGTTCAATTTGGTGCCGACGAAAAAATCTTATACGAAGCGCACCCGCACATTGGAACAAACAAATTACCGCATATTATTACCACCATCCGCGAAACAATTATAGAACATGGCGGAGAAGTTTTGTTTCAGAAAAAGCTGGTTGATTTCCGTATTAAAAACGGAGAAATAAAATGGGTTGAAACTGCAGAGGGCAACAAGATAGAAGCCAATGATTTTATATTAGCTACAGGGCATTCAGCACGGGATATTTTTGTTTTGTTACACCAAAAAAATCTTCTGATAGAATTAAAACCATTTGCCTTAGGAGTGCGCATTGAGCATCCGCAAACATTAATTGATTCAGCGCAATATCATTGCAGTGTTAGAAGCGAGTACCTGCCGCCGGCTGCTTACAGTTTGGTACAACAGGTTGACGGAAAAGGCGTGTTTTCGTTTTGCATGTGCCCCGGCGGCATTATTGCACCAGCC
>JBBSRB010000098.1:0-12015 GCA_038243445.1 Chitinophagales bacterium
ATATAAGTTTACTGTTGTCCGTTTTCTTAAGTATGCGAGTTTGCAAGTTTACAGGTTGGTCGCTTTACAGGTAATATCACCCCTTTTTTAAAGGTTTTTGGTTACCGATTTCTTGACTTATAATGTTGTTTTCACAAGTACGTTTCCTACCCTTTTTCAAAGGTTTTTTCCCATTTCTTTTCCTACATATATACCCCTTTTGTAAGTGGTTTTTTCCTTTCTATTTTTGATACGGGCAGCAGCCTTTCAAATCATCGTCCCTTGCGTCGCACACTTGTACTTTCTGTACCCTTATCAACAAGCGTTTTACTAATCATAAGCCGCTGCAAATTCTTCAACATCATAACATAAAAGCAGAACTTGCGCCGAAAAGATTTTCAATTCTCAATTCTCAATTCTCAATTCTCAATTCTCAATTCTCAATTCTCTTTTTCAATGCCCAATTATTGCAATCTTATTCCCCGTCCTTTATAAAACTCCAACACTTTCAGTTTAAACACATAATCGTATTGCGCCAGCGAACGTTGCAGGCGGGCACTAAACAAATTGGTTTGTGTAGTCAGCAATTCAATAGTACTTAAAAGCCCAATGCCATAACGTTTGTTAGCAAAATCAAATGCTTTTTCCGTTGCTTCAACCGTTTTACTGGCTGCATTAAACTTTTCTAAAGATGTAATTACATCGGTATAAGCTTTGTAAATATCCTGCTTCAGTGTTAAGTTATCTTGTTCTGTTTGCAGTTCGTATGTTTTGATATTTAGTTTGGCACGTTGCCAGTTAGTACGCGCAGCGCCTCCATTAAAAATGGGTACTGAAATGTTTAAACCAATGCCGTTGCCAAAGTTGTTTCTAACCTGCTTTCCGTATGCATCGGAATAAAATTGATACGAGGGAACAAACACTGTTCTAACCACCGGATCGTTAGTGCCAAACACTTTACCAATGGTATCGGTAAAAGATTTGGAGCCAGTTTGCCGCGCCTGGTTTTGAAAATTAGAATAGTTTGTTTGCAGGTTAGCGCCCAAAGAAACCGAAGGATACATGCCGCCTTTTGCTGCATCGGCGTTCTTTTGAGCAGACTTCAACCGCAACTCGTTTACTTTTTGTTGTGGCAGGTTTTGCAACGCCGATTGGTACACCAGTTCGGGCTGCAGTTCGCTAATGGGTTCTACCGGAATAGCTGCCACGGGCGGAGTCTCAATATCAAAAGCGGTTCCCGCATCTAAACTTAATAAGGCTTTTAGCAAAAGCATAGATTGTGCTGCAGCGCCTTTTGCACTTACCACGTTTGAGCTGTCTTGCGCCAGTTGCGCTTCTAACTGCGCCGCATTTAATTCAGGTACCGATCCGGCTTGCACCAGCTTGCGTGTATTAGCTAATTGTGCAGCGGTTTGTTGCACCTGCACGCGGCTAATTTCAATTTGTTCGCGGTTCAATAAAATTTGCAGGTAAGCGCCTGCTACATTTAAAGCAATATCGTTTTTAGATTTATCTATAGAAGCCAGCGATGCTTCCAAATCATATCGATTAGCAGCAATAGAATTCTTTTTGCTGAAAAAGTTAAACAGATCAACGTTTGTTTGCAAGCCAAAAGAATTAAAGAAAGTAGATTCTGTGGTAAACTGGTTTGTGGTTCGGTCAATATTTCGTCCGGTATTTAAACCAAGGTTGGTGCTATAATTTAAGGATGGGTACTGAGACAGTTTACTTTGTTTGTACGTAAGTTCTGCCAGCCTGGCCTGAACATCCTGCTGCTTTACAGAAATGTTATTTTCCAGGGCATATTCCACCGCTTTTTTCAAATCCCATTTCTCCTGAGAAAAAGCAGTCATACACAGAAGGGAAAACAATAAGCAGGTAATTGGTCGCTTCATGCTTGTAAAAATAAGAGAAAAATAAGGCTAATAGGTTAAATCTTACTAAGGGCTTGTTCCAAATCATTCATCAAATAATCGGGCTCTTCTAACCCGCAATACATGCGGATAAGGCCATGCTCTGCATTCCGTTCATCAAAATTTTTTTCTGGCAGTCCGGCGCATTTTGGAATAATCAGCGACTCGTGACCGCCCCAGCTAACCGCCATTAGTATGTGTTGCAACGAATTACAAAAGGCAGTAATGGACTGTACTGTGGCGTTTTTTATTGTGAATGTAAATAAGCCTCCGCCCTCTTTCATCTGTTTCTGCGCAAGATTGAATTGTGGAAACGATTTATCAGAAGGAAAAATTATCCGATCTATTTTTGGATGATTGGCTAAAAACTGAACCACCCTTTTTGTGGTGTTTGTAATGCGCTCCAAACGTAAAGGAAGCGTGCGTAAACCACGGATTAGCAACCATGCATTAAAGGGCGAAATTCCGCTGCCGATATTGAGGTACTCAGAATTGAAAATCTTTTTTATTTGCTGATGTGAACCTGATAAAACACCTCCTAAAGTATCACTGTGGCCGCCGATATATTTTGTAGCTGTTTGCATGCAAAGATCAATACCCTTTTCGTAAGGTTTTTGATAAAGTGGCGTACAATAACTGTTGTCAATTAACGTAACTATGTTGTGCTTTTTTGCAAAGACCGAAACTTCTTCTAAAGGCTGCAATTCAAACATCCACGATGTGGGCGATTCTAAATATATAAACGTGGTGTTTGGTTGAAGTGCTTCTTCAAAAGCTTCTATTGTTCTTCCATCAACGTAGGTTGTTGTAACACCAAACCGGGGCAACACTATATCAAACATTTTCTGCGCCCAGCTATAGGCGTTTTTCACCGATATAATATGATCGCCACTTTTAACATTAGCCAGCACGCCGGCAAAAATGGCGGCCGCACCATTGGCAAACACCAGGCAATCTTCAGCGCCATCAAGCGCCGCTAATTTCTTACGTAAAATATCAACCGTTGGGTTTAATCCACGACTGTACAGATAACCGCCCATCTCATCTTCAAATGCGGTGCGTAAGTCTTGTACGGTTTTAAATGCAAAATTTGACGTTTGCATAATAGGCGGCGCAACGGAATTAAAATATTGCTCACGGTCTTCGCCCAGTTCGTTTATAATGTACGAAACATCCATAATTACATGCTATTATCCTTTGGCTTAACGCCTTTTACTATAAAATAAAGGAGTACAAAACCTATTAAAACACCTAATCCTATAAGCGATAATTTGGTTTCATTAATCAGAAGGCTAATGGCTACAAACGAATAGGCAGCGATAAAAATAATTGGCAATACCGGAAACCATTTCATTTTGTAAATTCCGGTACCGTTTAAATGGGCTGTTCGTTTTCGAATTACAAAAATACTGGCGGCCGATAATGCCATACCGAAGCTATCAAGGAAAATAGTAAAGCTTAGTAACGTATCAAACTCTCTGGCCCAAAAAACAATTAAAGCACCCATGCCTGCAAACACCGATAATGCAAGGGTAAGTGCATCTTTATTATTTCTTTTTGTAAACGCGCCGGGTAAAATTTTGTCTTCGCCCATGGCATACATTACCCGTGGGTTACTAAGCAGCACCGCATTTATATAAGCAAGTACCCCTAAAAATAACAGCACAGATAATATTCTTTCGGCCTGAAGTCCGAATATTTTTGAAGCCATGATAGCAGCAATATTCTTACTGGTTTTTAACTCTTCAAAACCAATAACTCTTACATAAGCATAATTAATTAACAGGTATAAACAAATGATTACAAAAATGCCAATGAAGATGCCGCGTGGAATGTTTTTATTTGGGTTTTTTACTTCCTCGCCAAAATTTATTGTTTGCTGATAGCCGCCAAAAGTAAAACTTACAGCTACCAACCCAATGCCAAAGGCTTTAATATACTCTATAAATCCTGGATGCATTCCGCTGGCTAAAATGGGTGCCACGGCTGCAGTTTGATTGGTGGCAAAAAATAGCGGCGCAATCAACATTAGCACCATCCCAATTTTAATAAGCATGAGCACAGTTTGTGTTTTTGCGCTCATACGCAAACCAAATATATTAACCAGATAAAAAAGAGCAATGGCGCCAAGTGCAATCATTACGTGCACCATTTTTATCCATTCTGCATTAGCAGCAACAGCCATATACGCAACTTCTTTTGATGCAGGAATAATGACGCTGGCTATATATTCGCTGCCCACCAACGCAACGGCTGCCATAGAAGCTGCGTTGGAAACAAGTATAATGCAGTTGATAGCAAATGCTATGGAAGGATGATACGCATAAGCAAACACTTTATAATAACCACCGGTAACGGGCATACGCGAACCAATTTCGGCATAGGTTAGTGCGCCGCATAAAGCAACAAGGCCACCAGCTATCCAACACAGGTAAAATAAAAAAGGAGTGGGAGATGCAGCAGCAACATTGGCAGGGGTACGAAAAATTCCCATGCCAATCACAAAACTGATTACGATCATGGTTAAATCAAAAATTCCTAATTTGGTTTTGGGTGCCATAATTTGAAGATAAGGAAGAACAGCAAACCGAGCAAGGAACAGGCAGGAATGAAGGAATGGTAGATGAATATAGGACCTGCCAAAGGCATGTATTTATAACGTACAAACTTCCTTTTAGCTTAATTTTACCGCTACGATTGATACACCATTATGAGTTACCAAGCACCCAATAAGATTCGTATTGTTACCGCTGCATCGCTTTTTGACGGACACGATGCAGCCATTAATATTATGCGTCGCATTTTACAAAGCAAAGGCGCCGAAATTATTCACCTGGGACATAACCGAAGCGTAGCCGAAATTGTGGAGTGCGCTATTGAAGAAGATGTGCAGGGTATAGCCATAACATCGTACCAGGGCGGCCACGTAGAGTTTTTTAAATACATGAAAGACCTTTTAGATGAGGCCGGCTGTGGTCACATTAAACTTTTTGGCGGCGGCGGCGGCACTATTTTACCAACAGAAATTGAAGAACTGCATAACTACGGCATTACCCGTATTTACTCGCCGGATGATGGCCGCAAAATGGGTTTGGAAGGGATGATTGAAGATGTACTAAAGCAATGCAGCCCACTGTCCCCCGGTGGGGGAACTTCAATGCAAGACTCTGATTATTGGAAAGCTGCAGAAAATTGGAATGGAAAACTACCGTTAGGCGAAAAGAAAGATATCAGAAGAATAGCCCGAGCAATAACACTTGCCGAAACAGGAAAAGACTATAATGATGTATTAGAAACTATATCAATTAAAGATTTAAATATAAATAACAGTTCTGCGCAAAGCGGGACTGATGTACAGGCCTTTACCCTACCGGGGGAGGCGGAGGGGACTGCACCAATTCTTGGTATTACAGGCACCGGCGGGGCAGGTAAATCATCAGTAACCGATGAAATTGTCCGCCGTTATCTAAACTACTTCCCCGATAAAACCATTGCAGTTATTTCGGTAGATCCATCAAAGAAAAAAACAGGTGGGGCGCTTTTGGGCGATCGTATTCGCATGAATTCCATTTCTTCACCAAGAGCTTATATGCGTTCGCTGGCTACCCGCGAAAGTGAAGTAGCTCTAAGCGCCCACGTACAAGATGCATTAGACGTTTGCCGTGCTGCAGGATTTGATTTTATTATTTTGGAAAGTGCCGGTGTTGGCCAAAGCGATGCTTCTATTTTAGATTATTGCAATGTGAGTTTGTATGTAATGACACCGGAATACGGAGCCGCATCGCAGCTGGAAAAAATTAATATGCTCGACTACGCGGACGTAGTTGCCATAAATAAATTTGACAAAGCCGGTGCTTTAGATGCACTTGCAGATGTGCGCAAAGCATACAAACGCAACCATCAGTTATGGACGGCGAAAGACGATGAACTGCCAATTGTAGGAACCATTGCCGCACAGTTTAACGATGGTGGCATAAACGAATTGTTTGAAAAGTTAATGCAGGCTGTTGAAAAGAAAACAGGTGTGAACTTTGGCGAATTAGAAGTTCATCCACACACACAAGATACCACGAGCAAATCCCAGGTAATACCTCCAAAAAGGGTTCGTTATTTATCCGAAATTTCGGATACCAATCGCAACTACGACAGGTGGGTTTTAGAGCAAAGTGCTATTGCCACAAAACTGTATCAGATTAATGGAATTATTGACGAAAAAGAAATAAGTGGGAATGCTGAATTACAGGTTATGAAAGAACGATTCGAAGACAGCCTACATCCGGAATGTAAAAAGCTGCTTGCTGAATGGCCTTTAATGGTAAAGAAGTACAGCGCCGATTTTTTTGAATATGAAGTAAGAGGTAAAATAATTAAGCAGCCCTTAACCACTACTTCTTTAAGCGGCACCCGAATTCCAAAAGTAGTAGTTCCGCGCTACAACGACTGGGGTGATATTTTAAAATGGTTGTTGCAGGAAGCGTTGCCCGGCGAGTTTCCATACACAGCCGGTGTATTTGAATTAAAAAGAGCGGGTGAAGACCCCACAAGAATGTTTGCCGGCGAAGGCGGGCCCGAACGTACAAACCGCCGTTTTCATTATGTATCGGAAGGGCAACCGGCAAAACGCCTTTCCACTGCTTTTGATTCTGTTACGCTTTATGGCGAAGACCCTGCTTACCGGCCGGATATTTACGGTAAAGTAGGTAACTCCGGCGTTTCGGTAGCTACTGTTGACGATGCGAAAAAGTTATACAGCGGTTTTGATTTGTGCGATCCGAAAACGTCGGTATCAATGACCATTAACGGACCAGCGCCCATGCTGCTGGCGTTTTTTATGAATGCAGCCATTGACCAGCAATGCGAAAAATATATAGTTGAAAACAGTTTAAAGCAGGAAGTAAACGAAATCATCAAATCAAAATTTGGCATTGATGACTTGCCGACCTATATGGGCCGGAATGGAAA
The DNA here is from genome assembly GCA_038243445.1 of Chitinophagales bacterium. Lineage (GTDB taxonomy): Bacteria > Bacteroidota > Bacteroidia > Chitinophagales > Chitinophagaceae > Flavisolibacter. Next base: position 6,855 of record JBBSRB010000098.1, read on the forward strand.
AGTAGTGCCGAAAGATGGAGAATTAATTGGAAGCTTACCGCAGGGAAATAACGGTTTGGGCTTGCGTTTGCTTGGGCTTTCCGGGTCCGATGTATTGCCTGCTGATGTTTATCAAAAGATAAAAGCAAAAGCGCTGTCGCAGGTACGCGGCACCGTGCAGGCCGATATTTTGAAAGAAGATCAGGCACAAAATACCTGCATCTTTTCTACCGAGTTTGCATTGAAGTTAATGGGCGATGTACAGGAATATTTCATCAACAATAAAGTACGAAATTTTTACTCTGTTTCTATTTCCGGCTATCACATTGCCGAAGCAGGCGCTAATCCAATTACCCAACTTGCATTTACGTTGGCCAATGGTTTTACGTATGTTGAATATTACTTAAGTCGCGGAATGAACATTGACGATTTTGCGCCCAACTTATCGTTCTTTTTCAGCAATGGCATGGATGCGGAATACAGTGTCATCGGGCGTGTAGCCCGCCGTATTTGGGCCAAAGCCATGAAGCATAAATACAAGGCTAACGAACGGTCGCAAAAGCTTAAATACCATATTCAAACTTCGGGCAGAAGCCTGCATGCGCAGGAAATAGATTTTAATGATATACGTACAACTTTGCAAGCCCTGTATGCTATTTACGATAATTGCAACAGCCTGCACACAAATGCATACGATGAAGCCATAACTACGCCAACCGAAGAAAGTGTGCGCCGGGCGATGGCCATACAATTAATTATTAACCGCGAATTAGGTACAGCAAAAACCGAAAACTTTAACCAGGGAAGTTTTGCCATAGAAGAACTAACCAATTTGGTGGAAGAAGCGGTGCTTGCCGAATTTGACCGTTTAAATGAAAGAGGCGGTGTGTTAGGTGCTATGGAACGGATGTACCAACGTAATAAAATACAGGAAGAAAGTCTTTTTTACGAACATCAAAAACATACGGGCGAACTGCCGTTAATTGGCGTGAATACGTTTTTAAATAAAGCCGGCAGTCCTACTATTTTACCAAACGAAGTAATTAGAAGTACAAAAGAAGAAAAAGAAGCGCAAATACAAAACCTGTATGCTTTTTGGAAAAGAAACGAGGACCAATCAGCCGAACGGCTAAACAGTTTAAAAAGGGTAGCTATTGAAAATGGAAATTTGTTTGAAGAACTGATGGAAACGGTTAAGTATTGTTCGCTGGGGCAAATTACACATGCACTTTACGAAGTTGGCGGACAGTATAGACGCAGTATGTAGATGATAAAAACGATATTATCAGGCGAATGCTGGCTACCCTTTTCTAAAGGTTTTTTTGATAGCTCTTGTTTGGTTCGTTAGAACACGAACCAAGGCTGAATACTCCACTATACTTTACTTATTTTATCAAAAAAATCTGACGATATTAAAATTTGTATTGGCGCATCAACAATATAAAAAGCACAATACAAAAGTACTGATAATCAATGCCAATGCTTTTTAGGAAAACGATTCGCTTTCGCCTAATATTGTGTAAGTGACAATTTCACCAAAAGGACTGTAAAAGAAAACTAATTGACTTTTTTTTGAATAGAATAAAATAAATGAATTGTAAAAACTGCAACGACGAAGTAAATCAAAACTATTGCCCAAACTGTGGACAGCCGGCTGAACTTAAACGAATTGATAGTCATTACATAATCCACGAAATGGAACATATTTTGCATTTCGAACGTGGAATCTTATTTACAATTAGAGAATTATTGATTAGACCAGGAAAAAGCGTTAGAAATTTTCTGACACAAAATAGAGAACAACTTGTTAAACCAATTTTATTTATTATAGTAACGTCTTTGGTTTATACATTGATCATTCACTTCTTTAATATCGAAGACGGCTCTTTTAAATTAGACGAAACAAAACAACCCAAAACAAATCTTATTTTCCGATGGATAAAAGAAAATTATGGATTTGCAAATATAATTATGGGAGCATTTATTGCTTTTTGGACAAAAATATTCTTCAAAAAATATGGTTACAATTATTTTGAAATTATCATTCTAATGTGCTTTGTGATGGGTATCGGAATGTTGATTTTCTCTGTATTTACTCTTACACAAGGATTGACAAAAATAAATTTAATGGTTTGGGCGGGATTTGCAGGAATAGCATATTGTAGTTGGGCTATCGCACAGTTCTTTGACAAAACAAAATGGACTAATTACTTAAAAGCATTTACTTCCTATATGTTGGGTGCTTTAACATTCTATCTTCTTGCCTTTTTATTAGGAAAGTTAATCGACATAATTATAAAACAGTAAAGAAGATGAAGGAGATAAAACTGCCGATTTTCTTTTTTACAGTAATCGCAATAATTCTTGGGATATCACTGTATAGACATTTCGACTTTGAAAATCTTCCGCTCTCTTCGCCTTGGTTCGTGTCCTCACGAACCGATTAGCGGAAAATGTTTTAAATTCTCAGGCGAGTCTTCGCCTTGGTTCGTGTCCTCACGAACCATTTAGCGGAAAACATTTTAAATTCTCAGGCGAGGCTCCCGGCGCAAACCCTTTCTATTTTAATGAAAAACATTCGGGGACTCGCCGCGCTCAAACGCCGGGTCCCTGCAAAAGAGTTCTTACGCACTGCAGAAGCCCCGGCTGGGAAAAGCAAGATAAAAATGCGGGAGAATAGGAGCAAACCAAAAATTATAGCCGACCCCTGCGCGAGGGATTGCAATGGAAAGCCCGCAAGCCAATAGCCTCTATTGGCGCGGACTTGTAATGGAAAGCCCGACCCAAAGGGGCGCGCCAAAAGGTTTTATGTTTTTTACCTTTTGTTGTTGCCGTATATTGTTTGTTTATACAGCGCCCATTAATTATGAAAAATCATCTTTTTATAAGAACCACTGCTCTTCTTTTTGTTGTGTTTTTAAGCAATGGCATAGCGGCCCAAACAATGGACAACTTGCTTGAAACCTATTCAAAAGGGGCAAAAGAGGAACGCCTTTATTTGCACTATAACCAGGCAGCTTATGCTGCCGGTGATACTGTTTGGTTTAAAGCCTACCTGATGACGGAGCTTTACCCATCGGAATGGAGCAAAACCATTTATATTGATTGGCTCGACGAGGCAGGCAACCTATTATTGCACACAGCAGCGCCGGTTTTGGAAGCATCGGCAAGCGGACAGTTTTTAGTTCCGGAGGCGTACAGCGGCACTACCATTACCGTAAAAGCGTACACCCGGTGGATGCTCAATTTCGACACTTCGTTTTTATATCAGATAAAACTTCAAATACTTGGAAAAAACCCATCACCTGTAGTGGTAAAAAAGGAGCGGGCCACGCAAGTTCAGTTTTTACCCGAAGGCGGCGATCTTATAGCCGGGCTAAAAACCAAAATTGCTTTTAAAGCCACCAACGGGTCGGGTCAGCCTTCGAACATTTCTGGAACGGTGTACAACGGCAAAGGCGCAGTAGTACAAAGCTTTGGCGCCACACACAATGGTATGGGCGCTTTTTTTCTTACCCCCGAAGCGGGCGCTACTTATACCGCAAAGTGGACCGACGAGCGGGGCCAAAAGCACACAACGGCGCTACCGGCTGTAAAAGCATCTGGGGTATCGATTACGTTGCTGGTCCAGGGCAGCAGACGAACGGTTATATTGCAACGAAGCGCAGCCACCCCTTTTAGCAATGTTTTGGTTGTAGGTACCATGCATCAAACAAAAGTATTTTCTACAAGTGCCGATTTAAGTACAAACACTTCAGCTACCAAAATTATTCCCACCCATTTGCTGCCAACAGGCATTTTAACCATTACTGTTTTTGATGCCGACAATAAACCTCTTGCCGAACGAATTTCGTTTGTGAAAAATGAAACCTACTCGTTTGCTCCCCAACTATCTGTGGTGCGCTACGGACTAAACAAAAGGGCTAAAAACATTTGGGAACTGCAACTGCCCGACAGTTTGGAAACCAACCTTTCTATTTCGGTAACCGATGCAGCTTTAGGCGCCGACAGCAGCGAAAACATTTATTCGCATCTTTTATTAACAAGCGATTTGAAAGGAAGCGTTTATAAACCGGCGCAGTACTTTTTAAACAACTCCGATTCAATTGATCAGCAGTTAGATTTAGTAATGATGACAAATGGCTGGCGGCGCTTTAACTGGATGGCTATTGCGGCTCAAAAAAGCCCCCAAATAGAGTTTGCGCCCGATACGTCCTACCTGCATTTTTCGGGCAAAATATATGGCGTGCAACCAGGCCGCTTAACCAACGAAGACCTGATAGCCATTTTTAAACCTAAAGATTCGGCAGCTACGCAAATGCTGGTAGTGCCCATAACCATTAATGGAACTTTCAGTCGGTCCGATTTTATATTTTTTGATACGCTGGACGTGTTTTACCAGTTTAACCAAGGGTCGTTGTTAAGCAATTCCAGTGTTCGTTTCATGGAAGACCGTTTTAAAGGACTTTCTAAAGAACTATTATCTTTTCCTTCTTCCGCTACCCCCTTTTTTGATACTTCCGGTAGTTTTTACCAACGAACTTTAAGCGCACAACGCCGCGAAGCCAAAGAGTTTTTTTCTGCAAAAATGCTAAGTAACGTAACGGTGCAGGCAAAAACAAAATCAAGGTTAGAGGAATTAGATAAACAATATGCATCTGGCTTGTTTTCGGGCGCCGATGACTACCAGTTTGATTTTACAGATGATAAAACAGCGTATAGTGCCACCACCATTTTTCAGTATTTACAGGGGCGCGTAGCGGGCTTACGAATTTATACTTCGGGGCCCAATACAACCTTGCAGTGGCACGGTGGCTCGCCATCGGTTTACTTAGATGAAATGCCGGTGGAAATGACCACGCTGAGTACTATTTCAATGGCAGACATTGCGTATGTAAAAGTATTTCGTCCGCCATGGATGGGTGGTTTTGGCGGCAGCGCGGGCGCTATTGCAGTGTACACCAAAAAGGGTGGCGATAGTAAAAGCACGTCAAAAGGGCTACCGAACAGCACCATTGTTGGCTACTCGCTGGTTAAAGAATTTTACTCGCCCAATTACGATACGTTTGATGCGCGCCACGAGCAACGCGATCTGCGCACCACTTTGTACTGGAACCCATACGTTATCACCTCGCCAAATAACAACAAGGTAAGACTTACCTTTTTTAACAACGATACCACA
>JBBSRB010000099.1:0-11887 GCA_038243445.1 Chitinophagales bacterium
CAATGGGTTTACTACTACAGATACATCATCATAATCAGTGGCACCTTGGTTATCGGTTACGGTTAACCGGAAGGTATAGGTACCCGCAACTAATGCAGATAATATCGGGCTGGCAACTGTAGTACTGCTGAACAAAAAGCTGGTAGGACCCGCTGTTTTTGTCCAACTGTATTTTGAAATGCTTCCGTCTACATCGGTTGCACTGCCTGTAAGCGTAAGGCTTGCAGTTGGTAATGTAATTGTTTTATTGCTACCGGCATTGGCTACCGGAGCAACGTTAGCGGTAGTAGTAGTTGTAGTTGTAGTACTGCCTCTTTCAAACTGAAGCATCCACTGATAAATATTCATTCCGTCTTCTATAAAAGAAGTCTGGTATGTTTTTGTCCAGGCATCGTGCCCGCTTCTTTAAAAAATAGTAGCCTTTGCTTTTACAGGAGGAGCAGCCCCATTAATGCCGTCTACCCAGGCAAGTGTTTTTGAAGAAGAAACCACATCATCGTACTTATTGTGAGTAGCCCATACCTTAACGCCTGCTTTGGCAATAGCCAAATCTTTTTCAGCGGTGGAGGAAGCCGCACCGCAAATAGGTACCATGGCAGCTATTCTGGTATTATACAAAGGGTTTGCACCAAAAGCCCAGGTAGTACCTCCGCCCATGCTAAGCCCGGTTAAATAAACTTTGTTTGGATTAACGCGGTATTTATTTAACACGTACGTAATAATATTGTTTACATCAGAAGTAGATGGTGTGTTTCGAAATTGTGGGGAAATAACTACGAACTTTTCTGTTTTTCCGTTAACCGTAAAGGACTTTGGAAAATATCCGTATTTGATGTATTTAGGTAATCCAAATTTTGAAATTAGGTATAAATCGCTGGTGCTGCCGCTGCCTTTTTCATACATTCCATGAATGAAAATAATCACCGGGTGTTTTGTAGTGCCGTTCGGGTCGTAACCTTCAGGAAGGTATTCGTAATATCCACCAGAGTTCGCCGTCATGGAGGTATTATATCGTGGTGTTTGCACCTGTGCAGACAAACTTTGCGCGGATGTCAGAAAGAGAAAGACCAGGACAGAACAGAAAAAAGAGGTTTTATTTAGGAAGTTCATAATGCTTTAAACTAAGGAGTTAGAATTTCAGGTTTCTACAGTCAAATAAACTTTGGATAGCCTTTAGTTTAAAAGACTTTTGAAACCCGTTAGGAGTTTTTTAAAGGATTGATGCTGCCTGAGCAAAGGTTAAGTTCATCAACTTGTCTATTGTTTGGCCGTTTGCCTGCAGATCGCTAAGCTTTTGAGGGGTGATGATAAAATACTTAAACGAACTCGCTGCGTCCGGTGCAGTGTTGCCGCCGTAAGTATCAACCGAAATTAAAATGTTGCCTTCGGTTACCTGGTGGTACCAGTACTTAGAATTGGATTTAGCGCCTTCTTCAATTGGCAGAGCAGAAACAGAATTTCCGTCCTTTTTAAAAACCAATACTAAACCATTATCAATTACATCAGCAGTAAGGTTTTCGTTTTTAAAATTGGTATAAAAAACAGAAAAGTCTTCCTGGTTTGCAACGTTCCATTTTGCCGTTGTTTGCCAGTCCTGAGCAGTGGCTTTAGTAGCAGCTAACACAGTAGCAGGTTGTTCTTCCATCTCGCTGTAAAAATCATTTTTCTTGCAGCTTACAGCAAAAACAAATAAAAGCAGTACAGAAAGGGATGGTTTGAGGATTTTCATTTGATTCAAGGTGTTTTTTTAATTTGTGTTTTAAAATTCGGTGCGGCATTACCAATTCCGTACCAAAATTATTTGCTCGCTCTATACCAATACCGTACCAAATTTTTGGCTTTCCCCAACGAGTACTATAAATTTCTTTTTTTTAAATCTTTTTTTTTGTGTTTGTGTCTACATATACCTTTCTTTAGGGTTTTTAAAGAGTTCTGTATAATGGATCATATTGTAAAAGGGCATGTCTACTTTATTGTTTTCAAGATTAATAGATATTATAATAAACTTTTATTCCCAAGAGGCAATGCTTTTTACTGTCCATGAACAGCCAGAATCCATAATTTGGGGTATCTATACTATTGCATGAAATGTGAAAAACTTTTTTGTAAAGTTTCTTTTTAAATTTTTTGGCGAAGTTTTTGCCCGAGTGCGGAAAATCCTGGGTAATGCTTAAAAAGCTATATTTATTTTTGCCGCTGCTTTTCTGCCTTTCATATATTAATGCTCAAAGGCTTGTGAACGACAAGATTGATGTGCAGGCAGGTAGCGGTGTGAGCTACCAAAATGCGGTGATTTATTATCCCGCCAATTATTCGAAAGCCAAAAAGTATCCTTTAGTTATTTTCACTCACGGCATTGGCGAAGCTGGTACCAATGTAAACGAGCTATACCGCACTGGTTTGCCGCGGGTGCTCAAAAACGGTTACCGTCCTTCTTTTGATTTTATTATGGTAGCTCCGCAAAGCAGGTCTTTCAGTGCTTCGGTTAACTGGCTACCTGGTATCCTAGAAGCAGCGCAGGAGCGCTGGAACATAGATGAAAACCGAATTTACTTAACTGGTCTAAGCGCTGGCGGCAAGTCTATTTATGGTACCCAACTAAGTTTATCTCCTGAAATTGCTTCAAAATTTGCAGCCATCGTCACAAATGCGGGTGTTATTCCGGCCGCCAGCAAAACAGACTTCAGCATCTGGAAAAAAAGCAAAACACCGTTATGGGCGGTCGTGGGCGCCAGAGATAATGGTTATGTAACCCGGAACACCAATATAGTAAACCAAATAAATAAACTCGTTCCAGGATTGGCTACATTAACCTTGCAACCTGGCGTTGGGCATGGCGGCTGGGATAATGTTTACAATGGCAAAGTAAAAAATGGTACAAAAACCATGTGGGAATGGATGTACCAGTTTACCCGGGCATCGAAAAATTTTCCAAATGTTAGCAAGGGCAACGATGACGATAAAGAAGAAATAGAGCTGCCTTCATCACCAATTGTAAAGCATATCAACGTAAACATTTTTAGTGGAATGAATGCCTTTTCAAACAGCCAGTGGAACAACTGGAATGTGGGCACAGGAAGCAGGAGAAACGTAACGTCTACTTCATTATATTTCTCTGATCGGTCAAAATCGAGTGTTACCGCACAATTAAGCGAAAGCTACACGGTGGCAGATAATTCATCAAAGTATGTAAAAGGCATGGCGCCTGCCGAAGTATTGCGCTACGCCAGCTACTCAGTAAAGGAACGAACGCTCACCATCAGCGGTTTATCACCCACTAAAAAATATGCTTTTGAATTTTTCGCCAGTAGGGGCAAAAACAACAGTACAACAAAGTTCACCATTGGCAAAAGCGTACAGCAGGTAAACACCTATAATAATTCTTCCCGAAAAGCAGTGTTCACCAATATCAGCCCCAATGCACAGGGTAAAATTGTGGTTACCATAAAAAATGCACAGCGCTACAATTATTTAAACGGGTTTTCCATAGCCGAAACAAGCACCGCAGAAAGGAAGTAAGGCTCCTTTTTACTATAAAAAATAGCCCCTTTAAAGTGCCTGCACAACCGAACTTTTCTGGGGCAAAATAATCCATTTTCTAACCGAAAACACCTTTTCAATGTCGATGAAAACCTTCTTTTTTTTACCTGTTCTTTTTGTCAGTTTTTTAATACAGGCACAGAGCCTAAGCACCACCAAAATAAAGGTAGCTACCGCAAGTGGTGTTTCTGAAAAAGATGCAATCGTTTATCTGCCCCTTTCTTATTCAGCCTCAAAAAAATACCCGCTTGTTATTTACACCCATGGCGTAGGTGAGGCTGGCACCGACATTACCAAACTCTATACAACGGGTTTGCCTAAAGTGTTGAAAGATGGCTACCGTCCTTCTTTCGACTTTATAATGGTGGCGGTGCAAAGTGCTTCTTACAGCGTAGCCCCAGAATGGCTGCCGTCTATTGTTGACCAAAGTATTATCCGGTGGAATATTGATACCGGTAGAATATACCTGACCGGAATTAGTGCGGGAGGCTGGGGCGCCTATGGCTCGCAGCTAAACATCAGCTCCCAATTTGGGAGCAGGTTTGCAGCTATAGTTATTAATTCCGGCGCCACACAAAATATTATAAAAACCAATTTAGACTGGTGGAAAAGTACCAAAACTCCGTTGTGGGCAGTAGTTGGTGGAGCCGATGAAAGCTATTTATCTCAAAGCAGGTTTATGGTGGACGAGGTGAATAAAAGGGTTGTCGGACTTGCTGCATTAACCGTGCGGGCAGGCATAGGGCACGGTGGGTGGGATGATGTTTATAAAGGAACTGTAAAAAAGGATTCTAAAAACATGTGGGAATGGCTTTACCAGTTCAACCGGGCCTCGCCGGAATTTCCAAAGCCCTCCACTACCCTTTTTAGTTCTGATGCGGCACTTTCTGGCTTTGCAACAACAACTACAGCAAACTCCGAAGCAAAACTGATAAACGTAAATATTTATGGAGGCAGCAATGCTTACGCTGCTACAGCCTGGAACAACTGGAACGTTTCTTCGTCATTAAGCTCCGGAGCCCTCAGGTACAGCGATGCTACATCTTCATCGGTAAGCGCTACTTTAAGCAAGAGCAGCGGCGTGAACGATAATGGTTCTACTTATGGCAGCGGTATGGCGCCTGCAAGTGTATTACGCTATACATCCAACGCCACTGTGGCAAGAACACTTACGCTCAGCGGACTTTCAAGTGCAAAAACATACGGCCTGGAACTGTATGCAAGCCGTAATAATTATAGTGGCAATTATACGGCGTTCACTATTAATGGAGTAACGCAAAGTATTTCTACTTATAAAAACCTTACTGCTACTGCTACCTTTGAAACCATTAGTCCAAATGCAGCCGGACAGATTGCAATCACCATCTCTAATCCGCAAAACTATAACTATTTAAATGGGTTTACACTAACAGAAACCGGGGGAAGCACCACCACCGAGCCGATAATAGTTACGTCCACTACAACTTATGCAAACCATACCCTGCCAGCCACCGGCGGGTACGTAAACTATGCCAACGGTATTCCAATTACAAACCTTAAACCGGGAGATACCATCAACGTACTGGCCGGCACGTACACGGCACTTATATTTGGAAATTTTAAAGGCGATGCAACACGACCCATCGTGATTAGAAACAAGGGCGGGCAGGTAAAAACCGGCGAGATAAGGCTAACCAACGATGCGCAGTATTTTAAAATTTTAGGAAACGGCCACTCCGCTACCCAATATGGCTTTAAGGTGTACCGCACCGATTACTCAGGAATTAACGTGTCTAAAGCGCGCGACTTTGAACTTGCTTATTGCGAGGTGTACGGTATGAATGTGGGCATCTTTATAAAAAACAATCCTATTAGTACAGACGCTTCAACCATTTATCCAAACTATGTTTTTAAGAATATTTACGTGCATCATAACTATGTACACAACATAGCAAAAGAAGGTATGTACATTGGCCACACCGACCCCGACGGCGGACAAGGAGGAAATCCGTTGATACCGGTACGGCACGAAAACATAGAAATTGCTTATAACATTGTAGATCAAACCGGCTGGGACGGCATACAGTTGGCAAATGCACGAACGGGAAATAAGGTACATCACAACACAATAACAAATTACGGCACGCTCAACGCAAGCGGCCAGCGCTCGGGTATAGAACTGGGCTCCAACACAAATGCCGATGTATATGAAAACACTATAAAAAGGGGTACCGGAACGGGCATTATGGTTTTTGGCTATGGCGCCATGAATGTATATAACAACCTGTTGGAAAACTGTGGCAATAGCTATGCTATTTACGCCAATCCTTACCTTTCGGCACCGGAAGATAACCCTAAACAACAAATGACAATCACGAACAATACTGTAAATTATCCAAGCACAAGCGGCGCTATAAAAGTAGGCGGCTTAAGTACAAACAGTTTGCCTAGCGTCATTCAAAATAACAAAATATTACTTCCCAACGCGCCTTCAAACTGGTTAAAAGTGCATTTCTATAGCGTAGTGCCCGGCAGTACTGTAACCGGTAACACGCTTATATCGTTTTAAAAAAGTTTTTAGCGAAACTCTTTATAAAAGCTCCAGCCATAGCCCTGGAGCTTTTATGAAAAGACGCTTGCAATTTAGTATTTTTGACCACCCTATGATTCAGAACAGAAATATTTTATGCCTGTCCACTCCCGCCTGGGAAGGCGCTTACGCCAGCACCACCGTACAATTAATGAAAGAACTAGCCAAACACAACAAAGTGCTTTTTGTTCAAAACCCGTTTACGGTAAAAGATGTAGCAGACGGACTGAAACGAAAAAAGCAAGTACCTTTTAAAAAGGTTTTTGGGTTAAAAGCAAGACTTAAAAGCATACCATCCCAAAACGGTAACGGCGCTTTTGTACTCACTCCTCCTATGATGTTGAGCGTAAACTTTCTTCCAAAAGGTGCTGTTTACAAATTGATGTTGCGGTTTAATGGATGGCTTGTAAAGCAAACCATCAAAAAACATTTAAGACAGTTAAAAATGGAAGAGGCGCTGGTGCACATTATTTCGTTTAACCCGGCACTGGGGCTGCAAATTGGCCGGGAGTTTAACGAAAGTGTACTGCTTTACCTTTGCTACGACGAGATTTCGGCAGCGCCGCATTTAAAAAAGCACGGCGTTTGGTTGGAAGAAGAGTTTGGAAAAATAGCCGATGCCACCATTGTTACTTCGCAGGGATTGCTGGAACGGAAAAGACATCTTTCTGAGAGGTGCTACCTGGTTAAGAACGCAGCAAATTTTGCGCTTTTCAGCAAAGGGTTTAACCCCAACATACAGCAAAAGAAAATTGTGGGCTTTATTGGTGGTATTGACCGGCGACTTGATTACCCCCTTTTAGAGTATATTATTGGCAACATGCCCAATGTAGAATTTCAATTTGTAGGCCGCCAGGTGTACCCCGCCGGCGAAGAAATTTTGAAAAAATACAGTAATGTAGTTTTGATTGGACCTAAAAAGTTGTCAGAACTTCCCAAATATGCAAGCCATTTTTCGGCAGGCATTATTCCTTTTAAGCTTAGTAATTTTATTAAAACTGTTTATCCGTTAAAAATAAACGAGTACCTGGCCGCTGGAGTTCCGGTGGTTACCACAAACTTTAGCTATTTAGATGAGTTTAAGCCGGTTGTAAGCATTGCAGAGAACAAAGAAGAATTTATGAAAATGCTTTTAACCGAGCTGGAAACCGATTCGATAGAAAAAAAGCGGGCGCGGCAGCAAATGGCAAGCTTAAATTCGTGGGAGCATCGCGCCGAAGAGCTTTCCGGCGTTATAACAGAGCTGGAAAGCCTAAAAAAAGGGGTCTGATCTTTACATGAAAGATAAACCCTTCAAAAAGGGGCCTCCGAATAATAAAAAACATTTACAAAAGATTGTAAACGCTATTCCCTGGTATATACCTCTATTACACCCACAGTTTCGCCGCGGCGCGGCGCGGCAAACGAATCCTTTTTCTGATAATGAACCTGAAGCGAATCGCGCACCCGAAAAGGATTAAAGTTGTTTAAAACCGGAATATATTCAAACAACACCAGGTCGTACTCTTTATTTGCAATGCGCTGCTCAAACATTTGAGCTTGTTTATTAAACATGCCTACGCCCAGGTGGTACCAAAGCGGCTGGTTTGTTCCTTTTTCCAGCGCAAATGGTATTTCGGCAGCAAGCGGCGTTAGCTCCGTCATATTCAGCACCCGCAGATTTTTGTTTGTTTTTACCTCCTCCATATTCATTAGTCGCTTTATTCCTTCTGCCGTAGACGCCGGCATATATATCTTTTCAAACGATTTTAAGTCTGAAAAAACCCATTTTGACATGGGAATATCGGTTGAAGGAGGAGCTATTTTAAACGTTCTGCGGTTTACGATGTTTTCAGATGAGGTTTGCTTTGCTTTAACAGTAGGAAAAGCTCTTTGGGCAATACGTTCGAAATACTTCCAATAAGTGCCGCTCCACCAAAGTAGAAGCCCAAGAACGCCAATAATCAATGGTTTTACCTCTAAGAAATCGAGGTTTAAAAACAGGGCGAAATAAGTAAAGATGAACGCAAACGCAAACGCGTGAAAAAAAATATTATTATCTGGTGGAATGTAACTGGTTACCTGCAAAATAGCCGCTTCGGCCAAAATACCCAGTGTAAGCAATAAAAAAAGAACGTTTTTTCGATCGCTAAAAAATTCTTTGTTGTTTTTAAAACCGGCAACAGCCAGCAAAACAATTAAAAAAAGATAGAATTTAATCCATTCCGAAGCGGCAAAAAAATCGCTTACAATATCGAACGGGGCTAACCGGGCGGTATGCGGAGGCTGCCCGTAGTTAAACCAGTAACCAAGGTTGTATTGAGAAAACGGGAGAACAAACAACGCAACGGACAAAATTAAACTGCCCACATAAATTACAACTGGCAACCAGGCTTTTTTGTAAATAGAATCAACCATCAGCAAAACGCCGCAAAGCACCAGGCAAAGCCCGCCCGCATCTTGCTTGGTAAAAAAAGAAAAAAACGTAAACAGGCCACTTAACGCAAGCCACGCAAACGCATACTTGCGGCGAACGGTAAACATATATTGAAATAAAAAAGCCAGCGCAATTATTTCAAATACAACTACTGTATGGTTATACCACGGCCAGAAATTTAAAAAGGAAAAAGAAAGGCAATAAAGCACTACGGACAAAAGCCGAACGCCTTTGGGTAGCTGAAGGCTTTTTAAAATAGACCGGAAAGCAAGCCCTGAAATAATATTGATAAATACCTGCGCCTTTACCAGCGTAATTAACTGAGCACCAAAGATTTTAAAAAAAGCGGCGGGAATCACCCAATACATGTAGCCCATGGGCATACCAAAATCTTTAAAAGGCACCTGCCCCTGGCTTAAGCGGTAAGCGCCTTCCCACGATAAAAAAATATTAATGCGGTACGGAAACGTTACAAAAAGGGGTACACAAGCCAGCGCCACAATAAAAATTACTTCCGCATAAGTGGCTATAAAAGCCCGCCCCTTTCCGCTTTCGGACTCCTGCAACCAAGTAAGATTACCTACACTCAAGATTAATAGATATTTTTGTTGTTGTTTTACAAAGAAAGCGTAAAACTATATGTTTTAACAAGTAACTTATATTTTTACCCCTTTATAAACGCACTCTATTAAACCGTGGCTTATTTAAAATTATTGCGACCAAAAGACTGGGCGAAAAACCTATTTCTTTTTATTCCTCTTTTTTTCTCCGGCGAGTTGTTTTTTTGGGATCAGTATCCAAAGCTTTTGTTGGGCTTTGTAGCTTTTTGCTTTGTAGCCAGCGGCATTTATATCATTAACGATTATCGCGATGTGGAAGATGATCGAAAACATCCCGAAAAGGCCTCCCGTCCAATTGCCTCGGGTGCTGTTTCAAAAACGGGAGCGCTGCTCCTTTCCCTAGTTTTATTGCTGGCCGGGTTTGGCATTGCCTGGGCTATCCGCGATAAGTTTTTGTTTGTGTTAGCCGTTTATTTTGGATTGAACCTTTTTTATTCGCTTGGCTTAAAATCTATTGCCATTTTAGATGTGTTTATTATAGCCATTGGTTTTGTGCTTCGGGTAAAAGCCGGAGCTGTAATTATTGTAATAGGAATGACGGAGTGGCTAACCATTATGGTATTTCTGCTGGCACTTTTTATGGCAATCGGCAAGCGCCGTGATGATGTTTTATTAAAAAATTCATCGGGCACCAGCATGCGAAAATCGCTAAAAGGGTATAACCTAGATTTTTTAAATGTAGCGCTGGCGCTTATTTGTGCCGTAATTATTGTGGCTTATTTAATGTACACCATGTCGCCTGAAGTGCTGCGTCGCATGGGAACGTACCGGCTGTATTACACTTGCTTTTTTGTTTTAGCTGGAATAATGAGGTATTTACAAGTTATATATGTACAGGCAAAATCGGGGTCGCCAACAAAAATTTTGTATAAAGACCGGTTTATTCAAGCGGCCATCCTGCTTTGGATCGTTAGCTTTTACCTTATTATTTACACCAAAGATTTAACCTTTTTTAGATAATGAAAAAAAACATTGCCAATTGGGGCAACTACCCGGTAATGGAAACCGATGAGCGTACGTTTACGCTTTCCGAACAGCTTGCCGCTGCCCTGCCCAACACCGATCATGTAATTGCCCGTGGAAATGGCCGATGCTATGGTGATGCATCTTTGGCTCAAACCACCATCTCTACTTTAAAATACGATAAAATACTTTCGTTTGATGTCGAAAAAGGCGTTTTTGAATGCCAGTCGGGCATTGTGTTAGATGAAGTGTTGAAAGTAATTGTACCAAAAGGTTGGTTTTTACCCGTTACGCCGGGCACCAAATTAATTACCGTTGGCGGCGCGGTAGCCTCTGATGTGCATGGAAAAAATCATCATGTAGACGGTGCTTTTTCAAAGCATATACTGGAAATGGATGTGCTGTTGGCCAGCGGCGAAACGCTTACTTGTTCCAACACGTTACATTCCGATTTATTCTGGGCAACCTGCGGCGGCATGGGTTTAACCGGCATTATTACCCGCGTAGTTTTCGATTTAAAAAAGATAGAAACATCGTACATAAAACAAAAGCAGGTAAAAGCAAAAAACCTTGACGAACTGCTGGAACTTTTTGATACCTACAACCACTACACCTATTCGGTAGCCTGGATAGATTGCTTAAAAGGGGGAGACGAATTTGGAAGAAGTATTTTAATGCTGGGCGAACATGCAACCGTTGCAGACCTGCCCGAAAGTAAAAAGTCTCAACCTTTAAAACTTCCATCTAAAAAGCAAATTCCGCTACCGTTTACGCTTCCTTCTTTTGTGCTAAACCCTTTTACCGTAAAGGCTTTTAATTTTTTGTACTATGCAAAAAACACCAAAAAAGAGCTCAATAACGTGGTGTCGTACGAACCCTTTTTTTATCCTTTGGATGCCATTTTACACTGGAACCGCGGTTATGGAAAAAAAGGCTTTGTACAATATCAATTTGTAGTGCCGCTTCAAAATAAACAAGGTTTAATAGATATTTTAAAAAGAATCAGCGCCGAAGGTTTGGGTTCTTTTTTAGCGGTTTTAAAAGTCTTTGGCAAGCAAGATGATTTAATTTCTTTCCCGATGGAAGGTTATACGCTGGCGCTTGATTTTCCGGTGCGCAATGGTTTATTCCAATTTTTAGATGAACTCGATGAAATTGTTTTAAAAAATAACGGACGCATTTATCTTTCCAAAGATGCCCGAATGAAACCATCTGTTTTTTGGAGCTCCTATCCAAAAGCCCATGAATTTATTTCTGTTATAAAAAAATACAATCCCCTTTTTAAATTTAATTCTATACAGGCGCAGCGCCTTAATCTTACCCAACAATGACGAACACGGTTTTGATACTTGGCGCCACCTCCGACATGGGTTTTGCCATTGCTAAAAAATTTGCGGCCGAAGGTTACAATGTGCAATTAGCCGCCCGCAATCCTGAACAATTAACAGCGCACAAATCGGACATAGAAGTACGTTACGGCGTTACTTGCAGCGTTCATCTTTTTAATGCTCTCGACTTTGGATCGCACACTCATTTTTATAACAATCTCTCGCAAAAACCCGATGTTACCATTTGCGTTATTGGCTATATGAATGATAACGAAAAAGTAATTAGGGACTGGAACGAAACTTTAACTACAATCAACACCAATTATACCGGTGCGGTTTCTATATTAAATATTGTTGCAGCAGCTTATGCGCAAAAAGGCAACGGAAGCATTGTTGGCATTAGCTCGGTTGCGGGCAACCGTGGCCGCAGCAGCAATTATATTTACGGCTC
>JBBSRB010000100.1:0-11688 GCA_038243445.1 Chitinophagales bacterium
AGGAAGAAGGAGCAATAGAAATTGTATGCCAAATGAAAATACGTGAGCAGCAATTATTTGGAAAGGATGACAAAAAATAATCCGTGCTTAACACGGCTTCATCATCTGATTAAATCAAAAACCTTTAAAAAAGGGTATCAGCGCAATCAACTCATAAAGGCGTAAGCTAAGTTCCAAAATATGTGAGATCAGTTTGTTAAAACGATTTTTAGGCTTACTTATATTCTCGTCTGTTTAAAAATAATTACTTTCAAGGCCAACTATTTCAATCTATACACGAATGCAGTTTACTCCCGATCTTTCGTTTGCACAAACGCTCGACAGCGATCATCCGGCCCTTTTTCGCGACCGATTTATTATTCCCAAAAATAACGGCAAAGAAGCGATTTATTTCTTAGGAAATTCATTGGGTTTACAACCGAAAACCACTTCTGCACAGATCGAAAAAGTATTGCAGACATGGGCGCAGTTAGGCGTAGAAGGTTTTTTTAAAGGCGAAGAACCCTGGCTTGAATACCACGATCAATTGGCTGAACTCTCCGCGCCGATAGTAGGCGCCTTGCCAAATGAAGTGGTAATTATGAACAGTCTTACGGTAAACCTGCACCTGATGATGGTTAGTTTTTATCAACCTGTAGGTAAACGCATCAAGATTATCTGCGAAGCAAAAGCTTTCCCTTCCGACCAATATATGTTGGAAACGCACCTGAAACAACGTGGGCTTAATCCAGACGATGTTCTCATTGAGATAAGTCCAAAAAAGGGTGCTTTTACGATTGATGAAGAAGACATTGTTTTGGCTATTGAAGAACACAAGAACGAGCTAGCCCTTGTATTTTTTGGCGGTGTAAATTATTACACTGGGCAGTTGTTTAATATGAAATCAATTACGGAAAAAGCGCAGGCCGCCGGCGCAAAAGTTGGGTTCGATCTGGCGCATGCCGCTGGAAATGTAGCCTTGCAATTACACAACTGGAACGTGGATTTTGCCTGCTGGTGCACCTATAAATATCTAAACTCCGGACCGGGCGCTGTCGGAGGCGTGTTTATTCATGAGCGCCATCACAACGATGAGGAGTTAAACCGGTTTGGTGGCTGGTGGGGTTATAAAAAAGAAACACGGTTTAAAATGCAAAAAGGTTTTGTACCAATTGCTGCTGCCGAAGGATGGAGCGTAAGTACGCCCCCAATAATATTGTTTGCGGCACATAAAGCGTCGCTTAAACTTTTTAACGAAGCGGGCGCCGAAAACCTTTTAAAAAGGGGTGGCCTAATGAGCAGTTATTTAATGTTTTTATTAACCCGGTTAAAGACCGAACTTTCAAAAGAAATATTGTTGATTATAACGCCAGAAAACATCCAAAAAAGGGGGTGCCAGGTTTCGCTGCTCTTGAAAAAAAACGGACGGGCCATCTTTGATGAACTTTTTGAAAACGGAGTTTTTGCCGACTGGCGCGAGCCAGATGTAATTAGAGTTGCACCCGTTCCTTTATACAATACATTTGAAGAAATCTGGCGCTTTTATTTTCTGCTAAAAGAAGCCTGCAAAAAACAAACATCATTATGACGCGTCAGCAACTTGTAGATCAGATCTTTTTAAAAAGCACCTATCTCTGTGTTGGTTTAGATACCAACATTTCGAAAATACCAAAACACTTACAGCAACATCCAAACGTTGTTTTTAACTTTAATAAACAAATAATCGATGCAACAAAAGATTATTGCGTTTCGTATAAAATAAATACTGCTTTTTACGAAGCGCTCGGTGCAAAAGGTTGGGAAGCGATGGAGCAAACAGTCGATTATATTCCATCTACCCATTTTAAAATTGCCGATGCAAAGCGCGGCGACATTGGCAACACATCTGCGCAATATGCAAAAGCCTTTTTTGAAACATTGAATTTTGATGCACTTACTGTAGCGCCTTACATGGGCGCCGATAGCGTAAAACCTTTTTTAGAATATACCGATAAATGGACCATTTTATTAGGGTTAACATCTAACAGCGGCGCCGCCGATTTTGAATTGCAACAAGTGCAAACAACTACCGAAACTTTAGAAGAAGGAGTACACATATCAAAGCAGGAAACCGAGTATTTATACGAGAAGGTTTTAAAAAGGGCAGTGAAGTGGGGAACCGAAGAAAACCTGATGTTTGTAATTGGCGCTACTCAGCCAGATGAATTTTTAAATAGTCGAACCATTGCGCCAAACCACTTTTATTTGGTACCGGGCGTAGGTACGCAGGGCGGAAATCTTAAAGCCATTTCAAAAGCCGCTTTGACGGCAGGTTGTGGTTTGCTTGTGAATGTAAGTCGCGCTATTATTTACGCATCCGAAAATGAAGACTTTGCACAAGAAGCTGCTGCCATTGCAAAACAATATCAATACGAAATGAAATCGTATTTAGAAAATGTATAAATTCTATATATAATACGTATTTGCCGTTAGTGTAATGTAGAAATTACTTTGGTGTTTTTACGTTATTTTCCCATTTTAAAATTTACATAAGCACATGAGACGAATCCTTTTTTTAGCAGGATGGCTGATGCTTTTGCTGCCTGCAATGGCGCAGCAATCGCCGGCTGTAAAAGCCAATTATAACCTGGCGGCACGCTTTGCTCCAAAAAAACTTGATAGAATGATCTTCAGCACGTCTGTTGATCCGCACTGGCTAAAACAATCTGACCGTTTTTGGTATGTTTACGAAACACCTACAGGTAAAAACTGGTACATTGTTGATCCGTCAAAGGCACAAAAAAGGCTCTTGTTCGACAATGCAAAACTGGCTGCGCAACTTACCCGCATTGTAAAAGACCCAATGGATGCGCAAAACCTGAATATAGACAGTATGCGCTTTATAAAGGACGAAAACTGGATTCAGTTTGAAGTGCTAAGCACCGAAGAAGTATTAGTGAAAGACACTACTTCTAAAAAAGATACGGCTGCAAAAAAGGGAACGCCTCCAAAAAAAGAACGCAAAAAATATTTTTTTGAATACAACCTCGACACCGAGCAACTGGTGGAATTAACCGACTTTAAAAAGCCAAAGCGCAACCTGCGGTGGGCTTCTATTTCGCCCGACGGGCAAACAATTTTGTTTACAAAGAACTTTAATTTGTATTGGATGGATCGCTCCAATTATAATAAAGCCCTGCTAAACGAAACCGACAGCACCATTGTCGAAAACAAGATCACTTCTGATGGCATTGAAAATTTTGAATACGGTTTTGGGCAAAACGAAACCAACGTTGATAAAGAGAAAAATAAAAACAAACGCAAAGGAGCCTTTGCTTATTGGTCGCCCGATTCGAAACATTTTGCACTTGTGCGCAACGATAACCGCGCTGTTAAAGACCTTTGGGTAATTAACAGTATAGCCGAACCACGCCCCACCTTAGAAACGTATAAATACCAAATGCCTGGCGAAAAAGAATCGCCTATTACCTACGTTTTACTGTTTGATAATGCCACAAAAGCCAGGAAAGAATTGGATGTAAAACAGTTTAAAGACCAGGTGATTTCTATTGGCACGCAGCCGGTTAAAGTAAATACCCGCGACGATGACTGGCGCCCCACAATTTGGCAGGGAACTGCTAATCAGTTTTATTTTAACCGAACCAGTCGCGATTTGAAACGCATTGATATATGTGTTGTTGATATAAATACGGGAGCCGTAAAGACCCTGATTAACGAGCAAATGAACACGTATGTTGAATTGCGTAGGCTTGGTGTTGTAAATGGCGGCGAAGAGTTAATTCACTGGAGCGAACGTGATGGTTGGGGCCATTTTTACTTGTATGACAAAACCGGTAAATTAAAAAATCAAATTACAAAGGGCGCTTTCCATAGCGAAGACATTGTAGGTATTGATGAAAAAGCCCGTGTGCTTTATTTTTCTGCAAACGGTAGAGAAAACAACGAAGACCCTTACTACGAACATTTATACCGCGTTAATTTTGATGGTTCTGGAATGCGTTTATTAAATGCGGGCAACTTCGATAATAACGTAAGTTTAAACGATAACTACCGCTATTTTGTAAATAATTTTTCGAGGGTAAACACCGCGCCAAAGGCAACGCTTTTATCTTCCGAAGGCAGAAAAATAATGGACCTGGAAACTACAGACCTTTCATCTCTTTTTGCTGCAGGTTATAAATTTCCGGAGCCTTTTACAGTAAAGGCAAACGATGGTATAACAGATTTGTATGGTGTTATATACAAGCCGTTCGATTTTGATTCTACTAAAAAATATCCCATCATCACCTATGTATATCCCGGCCCGCAAACCGAAGCAGTAAACAAAGGTTTTGCAAAAGGGTTCGATCGTATAGACAGGCTGGCGCAGGTAGGTTTTGTTGTAGTAACGGTGGGCAACCGCGGCGGCCACCCTGGACGCAGCAAATGGTATCACAACTTTGGCTATGGTAATTTGCGCGACTATGGTTTGGCCGATAAAAAAGCAGCGCTTGAGCAACTGGCGTACAAACATCCGTATATTGATATTGATCGTGTTGGTATTCACGGACATTCGGGCGGCGGCTTTATGAGTACGGCAGCAATGCTTGTTTATCCCGATTTTTTTAAAGTAGCTGTAAGCAGCGCCGGCAATCACGATAATTCTATTTACAACCGCTGGTGGAGCGAAAAACATCATGGGGTGCAGGAGATTATCTCCGAAAAAGGCGATACATCTTTTTTATATAGTATTGAAAAGAATCCCGATCTGGCAAAAAACCTTAAAGGACGTCTTTTGCTTTTTCATGGCGATATAGACAACAACGTTCACCCGGCAAATACCATCCGCATGGCAAATGCATTAATAAAAGCAAACAAGCGTTTTGATTTTATTCTACTACCGGGCCAGCGCCATGGTTTTGGAGATATGACGGAATATTTCTTTTGGCGCATGACCGATCATTTCAGCCAGTATCTATTAGGCGACACCAAATCGTCTTCAAGTGTAGATATAGAAGAAATAGCCCGCGAACTGCCGCTGACCGGACCTAAAAAACGAGGATTGTAAAATAAGAATTTTCTTGTGTCCTACTATTAACGCCGGTTTCCTCACCGGCGTTTTTTATGTAAAACCTTTAAAAAAGGGTAGAAGTAACAATCTGCGAAACTGGTTTTAAAAGTGGACGTAATTTAAAATCCAAAACGTTCAAAAAAGGGGTGTAATCTTCGGCTGCGAACAGCAACAAATTTTTAACTATTCGCGGCGCAATATTAGCAGCATGCAGGTTGTTATTTAAAAGTATGAAAGCCGTTTTATTTCCAATCCTTTTATCAGCAATTTTTTCAAAAATCAGTTCAACTGAAATCATAACGTCTGTACCCGAAAACCATCTAAATTCCTTTGTTTTTACTTCAACCGTTAATAAAACTACCCTGTTAAAACTGGTGAACGAAGTGCGCAAAAAGGGCTGCCAGTGTGGCGATACCTATTATTATCCCGCGCCTCCTGTTTCCTGGAACAATCAACTGGAACAAGCCGCTTTTAACCACAGCGCCGATATGTTTCAACAAAAATATTTTAGTCATGTTGCGCCCGATAATTCTCGCGGCGGCACCCGCATAGAACGCGTTGGTTATAGCTGGAAAGCGTACGGTGAAAATATTGCAACGGGTTACAACAACGAAAAAGCCGTGCTTCAGGGCTGGATTAAAAGCCCCGGTCATTGTAAAAATTTAATGAACAAAACCTACACCGAAATGGGTGTGGCCAGGGTAGGCACTTACTGGACGCAGGCATTTGCAACCCGGTAATTATTTGTATTAAGCAGAAGTGCTACTATCATCGTTCCTTGCGTCGCACACTTGTACTATGTAAACTTTATTCAACACCTTGCAGAAGCAAAGTTTACGTACTTTTAGCATAATACTAAAGTATGCAGCTTCCACGTTTGTTAATTTTACTGCTTGCGTTAAGCTTAGTTACCCGTTCTTTTGCACAGCCATCAGCAGATGAAGTTTTAGCAACTGCGTATAAGCAGGCGTCTTCCGAAAACAAAAACATAATTGTCATTTTTCATGCTTCGTGGTGTGGCTGGTGCCATAAAATGAGTGCATCTATAAACGATCCTCAAATAAAACATTTCTTCGATGCGTCTTTTGTTGTTGCTCATCTTACAGTACTTGAATCTCCCGGAAAAAAAAACCTGGAAAATAAGGGCGCAGAAGATTCGTTGAATAAATGGGGCGGCAACAATCAAGGTATTCCGTACTGGGTTGTTTTTAATTCCAACGGAGCTTTGTTGGCCGATTCCAGAATGAAAACTGCAGATGGTAAAGGTTTACAAAACACCGGCTGCCCGGCAAGCAGCCCCGAAGTAGACTACTTTATTAGCGTGCTAAAAAAAACAACAAGGCTTAACGACGAAGCTCTAACACAAATCAAAACCCGCTTTAGAAAAAACGAGCAGTAACCCCTTTTTTGCACCTTTTTCTGTCCCTGTTTCATTATACGGGCAATTGTTGCTTTCAGCCAAATTTCTTTAACCCTTTTGTAAAGGTTTTTGGTCTATATCTTCTACTTTATTTTCTGCTTCATAAGCTGCGTTCTTTATCAAAAGAATCAGCCCACTATATCTTGTTACCGGCAGCTTCCATCTAAAAACACACCTTATCTTTGCGCCCATGGCAACAGATCAATTTAACGCTCCCGATTATTTTTTAGTAGATGAACTCTTTACCGACGAGCACAAACTTATCCGCGAAACGGTTCGCAATTATGTAAAAAAAGAGATTTCGCCCATTATAGAAGACTATGCGCAGCGCGCCGAATTTCCAGAACAAATTGTGGCGCAACTGGGCAATTTAGGCTGTTTTGGTCCTACCATTCCTGCCGAATACGGCGGCGGTGGATTAGATTATATCAGCTATGGTTTAATGATGCAGGAACTGGAGCGCGGCGACAGTGGCGTTCGTTCTACTGCTTCCGTACAAGGCTCTTTGGTTATGTTTCCTATTTATGCTTATGGTAGCGAAGAACAAAAACAAAAGTATTTACCAAAGCTTGCCAGCGGCGAATGGCTTGGTTGTTTTGGTTTAACCGAGCCCGATCATGGCAGCAACCCAAGCGGCATGTTAACTAATTATAAAGATGCCGGCGACCATGTAATTTTAAACGGCGCAAAAATGTGGATTTCCAATGCGCCTTTTGCGCAGGTGGCTGTAGTTTGGGCTAAAGATGAAGCAGGCGATATCAGAGGTTTGGTGGTAGAACGAGGAATGGAAGGTTTTACCGCGCCAACCACGCATGGCAAATGGAGCTTGCGCGCATCGGCAACTGGTGAACTGGTTTTCGACAACGTAAAAGTGCCTAAAGAAAATATTTTTCCAACCATTAAAGGTTTAAAAGGCCCATTAGGTTGTTTAACCAAAGCCCGTTATGGTATAGCCTGGGGTGCCCTTGGTGCAGCTATGGATTGTTACGATACGGCGCTTCGGTACAGTAAAGAACGCGAGCAGTTTGGACGGCCAATTGGTGGCTTTCAGTTGCAGCAAAAAAAGCTTGCCGAAATGATCACTGAAATTACCAAAGCGCAATTGCTAAATTGGCGCCTGGGGGTTTTAATGAATGAAGGCAGAGCAACACCGCAACAGGTTTCTATGGCTAAACGAAACTCTTGCGAAATAGCAACCAACATTGCCCGCGATGCGCGCCAGATGCTTGGAGGAATGGGCATTACGGGAGAGTACAGCATTATGCGCCACATGATGAATTTGGAAAGTGTAATTACCTACGAAGGAACACATGACATTCACTTGTTAATTACAGGCATGGATGTAACTGGGTTGAATGCGTTTAAATAAAGGCCTAATTTTAGAAGATAAACCCTTATATGGATTATGAAATAGCTGAAAGGCTTGAAGTCAGGTCGGAGGTGCAAGGTGGTAAACCTATAATTAAGGGTACTCGTTTAGATGTTGAAACCATCATAAGTTATTATAATGGCTGGCGATACTGATAGTAATATTCTTAAAGCTTTCCCTTTTATTTCTGCTGAAGATGTAAAAGCCTTTGAAGATTTTGCATTGAAAATGTCTAGTCTGCAGTATTCGGTTGTAGATTTCGAAAATGCTAAATAGTGACTAAATTTCTTGTTGACGCCAACTTACAGCAAACCTATAATCTTTGGCAAGGGAGCGATTTTATTTACAGTGTTTCGTTACAAATAGATTGTAACGATGGCCTGATATGGAATTATGCTAAGCAATTTAATTTGACAATTCTGTCGCGTGTCAAAGATTTTGCAGACAGAACTTTGCATACGAACCCACCACCGAAAGTGATTCATTTTCGTTTAGGAAATATGCGGTTTGCTCAATTTAAAGCGCTGATTGATAAAGAATGGCAACGAATTAGCTTTTTTAATTTTAATTATAAACTTGTTTTAGTTTATCCCAATTTTATTGAAGGAATCAAATGAAAATTTTTCTTATTGGTTTTATGGGCTGCGGCAAAACGCATTTAGGCCGCGAACTAAGCGATAAACTGCAGCTTCCGTTTTTTGACCTGGACGAAAAGCTGGTGGAAAAAGAAGAAAAGCCAATCAACCAAATATTTGAAGAAGAAGGAGAGGAGTACTTTAGATTGCTGGAAAAAGAAGTGCTTTATTTATTAACCGAAAGCCATGAAAGCTTTGTAATGGCTTGTGGCGGCGGCACACCGTGCTTTTATAATAATATTGATTATATGAAAAGCAAGGGTACAACCGTATGGATCAATTGTTCGATAGAATGCATGTACGGGAGGTTGGTAAAAGATAAAAGCGCCCGGCCGCTGGTGAAAGATCTTTCAAATGACCAACTGCGCTCCTACATTATTAAAAAGTTTGGCGACAGAAAAATATTTTATCAACAAGCCGCTGTTATCATAACCGAAGAAGAAGCAAATTCAGAAAGCATAATAAATAAACTCAATTAAAATAAAGGCTAAAAAACATGCATAAAACCTACTTAATTATTGGTGCTTTACTTGCAGGCGTGGCAGTAATTCTTGGAGCCTTCGGCGCACATGGTTTAAAAAAAGTAGTGGGGCCAGAAACGGTAGGCACTTTTCAAACAGGTGTGCAATACCAAATGTACCATGCACTAGCGCTGCTGCTGCTGGCTATTGTTTACCAGCAATTTAGCAACAGCTTTATGCAGTATTCGGGATTATTTTTTATCGGCGGTATTCTTCTTTTTTCGGGATCGCTTTATGTGCTTGCCTTTTTAAAAGCAAAAGAAGTTGTCGGCTTATCGGGCATCGGCATTATTACACCCATTGGCGGGCTCCTATTTATAACCGGCTGGGTGTTGTTTGTGCTTGGCGTGGTAAAAAAATAAAGTTTACTTTTAGCTTTGGCGGTTTGCCATCATATTACTGTTCATCCATTATTTATCTTTGTTTTGTATGGCTAACAAGCTAAAAAAATCCATTATACCCACGCCCGAAGCGGAACCCAAGGTGGTAAACTCCGGAAAAGGAGAGCGGAAAGTTCCAGATCGTTCTAAACCCCCGGTTCAATCGTTTAAAAAGGACAAGCAGGAAGGCGTTGATTTTAAAAAGCTTGCCCGAGATGAACGTACCTGGAAAATTGTTGGCACCCTTTCCCTGTTAACTTCTATATTTCTTTTCATTGCTTTTGTATCTTATTTTTTTACCTGGAAAGAAGATCAGAAGAATGTATTTACCAATGGTTCAACTTTCTTATGGGAAGGCGAGGCCAAAGCTTCAAACTTACTTGGCCGGCTTGGTGCTTACATTTCTGATTTTTTCATCTGGAAAGGTTTTGGCATTGCATCCTTTTTATTCTGCACGTTCTTTTTTGTGGTAGGCATCAACCTTCTTTTTAACCGAAAGGTGTTTTCCATTTGGCGCAATCTAAAATATGTAACCTTTGGTCTTCTCATAGCTTCAGTGGCCTTTGCATTTTTATTTCCCGGCGCCGAATTTTTGTGGGGAGGGCTTGTAGGCCAAATGGTATCTAACTGGCTCACCAACTTTTTAGGTTACATTGGTACCGCGGCGCTGCTTTTGGTAGTGGCAGGCAGTTACCTTATCTGGCAATTTAATCCCGCTTTCAACCTTCCTCAAAAGGCTTTAAAAGGGGTGGAACCTGCTGTAAACCTTGATGGCAGGGAAGAAGACGACGAGTCCGAGGAAGTATTATTTTCTTCTATGAACGAGCCATCGTTAACCATAAACGACCAGTTTAATGAAAAACGAAATAGTTTGAAAGGCAGCGAGCCGATGGTTTACGAAAGCTTTTCCGGCGAGCCTGGTGTGCCCCACTTTTCGCTGGTTGAAAAAGAAGAAGAAACACCGTTTGAAGAAGAAGCGCCGGTTGAAAAAGGTATTATTAACGAGTTGATGCACGAAGATGATTTAATGAATACCAAAGCAGTTGCGCCCGAAACGGAGCCGCTTGAAAACCTGTCAAAAAGGGGTGTACCGCCCCCTGAAGACCTTCCGCTGGAAATAAAAATTGCAGAGACGGAAGAAGAGGAAAGTGCACCAAAAGGGGCGGTGCATATGGCGCCATACGAACCAACGCTTGACCTGCGCGACTATAAATATCCCGGTATTGACTTATTGGAAATTCATGGCAGCGAAAAAGTCATTCAAGACCCCAGCGAGCTGGAAGCCAACAAAAACCAAATCATCAACACGCTGAAGAATTACGACATTACCATACAAAAAATCAGCGCAACTGTTGGCCCTACTGTTACTTTATATGAAATTGTTCCTGCCGCTGGTGTGCGCATTTCCCGAATAAAAAATTTAGAAGATGACATTGCTTTGAGCTTAGCCGCTTTGGGCATTCGCATTATTGCGCCCATCCCCGGCAAAGGAACCATTGGTATAGAAGTACCCAATCACAAAAAAAGCATCGTTAGTATGAAAACGTTGCTGGCGTCGGAGAAGTTTCAAAACAATAATTATAGCTTACCCATTGCTATTGGTAAAAAAATTGACAACGAATTATTTATTGTTGATTTGGCCGGCATGCCGCACCTTTTAATGGCCGGCGCCACAGGTCAGGGAAAATCGGTAGGGCTAAATGCCATTTTGGTTTCTCTACTATATAAAAAACATCCATCGCAATTAAAGTTTGTATTAATCGATCCTAAAAAAGTAGAGTTAAGCGTTTACCGTCATATCGAAAATCATTTTTTAGCTAAATTACCGGGCGAAGACGAATCTATTATTACCGATACAAAAAAAGTAATTAACACGCTGAATGCCTTGTGCATTGAAATGGATAATCGCTATGATTTGTTGAAAGAAGCAGGCGCCCGAAATATAAAAGAGTACAACGAAAAATTTGTAAAACGAAAATTGAACCCTCAAAAAGGGCATCAGTTTTTGCCATTTATTGTTTTGGTAGTGGATGAATTTGCCGATTTAATTATGACGGCGGGCAAAGAAGTGGAAATGCCCATTGCAAGGCTGGCGCAATTGGCCCGGGCTATCGGCATTCATCTGATTATTGCCACGCAGCGACCTTCGGTAAACATTATTACCGGTACCATTAAAGCTAACTTTCCCGCACGTATTGGGTTTAAAGTATCTTCTAAAATAGATTCCCGAACGATTTTAGATGCCGGCGGTGCCGAGCAGTTAATTGGTAAAGGCGATATGCTTATATCGTACAACGGCGAAATTGTACGGCTGCAATGTGCTTTTGTAGATAC
>JBBSRB010000101.1:0-11329 GCA_038243445.1 Chitinophagales bacterium
GATAACAATGCTTTGATTAACTCCGGCTTTTAACTGCAGGCGCATATCTACTGCATGAAGATTGGCAAGACGCTGGTTGATTACAATTACATTGATCTTTAAATATAACAAAACAGCAATGCAGGTAATACAATTTTGTACAGAAGCTTCATCTGTGAAAGGGCAAACAAAACAAAACATTTGTTGATTATGGCGTACTTCAACAACAGTGCCTGCCTTTAATACTTCTGTTTTTACCACCTGCACAGCGCATTGATTTGACACGCCCAGGGTGAAAATCGATTGATCCGCCACCCCGTTTTCAACCCACTGTTCTTCTGTAATAACAGCCTCTACACCGGCAAACAATTTCCACTTTTCGGACAGCTTTTGCTGGCGCGATGTAAAGCCTTTGTCGTGCGCTGCACCGATGTTTGTTAGCACACCAATTGTAGGTTGAATAATTGTGTTCAACTTTTCCATTTCACCTGGCTGTGATATACCAGCTTCGATAATGGCCAATGTATGATGGTGGGAAAGTTGCCAGACGCTTAATGGAACACCCACTTGCGAATTGTAACTTTTTGGGCTTCGTGCAATATTAAAATCTGGTTGCAAAAGCTGGTACAGCCATTCTTTAACAATGGTTTTTCCATTAGAACCGGTAATGCCGATGACCGGAATAGTAAAGTTTTTGCGATGATGAGCCGCTAGCTTTTGCAAGGCGCCCAAAACGTCGGTAACAACAAAATAATTGGCATCATCGAAAAATTTCTGGGGCAGAAGAGGTACTACAAAATTACGTACTCCGGCAGTGTATAAAAGAGGTAAGAATTGCAAACTGCTTTTTGCGCCACCAGGCAGCGCAAAAAAAAGCGTAGTTAGTGGATAAACAACCTGCCTGCTGTCGGTTAACAGGTGTTCTATCACCAGCCGTGGCTGAACTAAAGTGGCGCCAGTCGCAATTACAGAAGCTATGTTGTCAGCTGTGTAAATCATAAATCAACAGTACCGTCGTTTACATCTTTCGGCGTGTTTTTTCGGGTGTGGAATTGCGAATACCAAATGGAACCACTTAAACAAGATACGATTACCAGCAGCGATACCCAAATGGGAACATGGATGCCAAAAAATTCAACCAGCATTTTTAAGCCAATAAACACAAGTACAATGGCTATGCCCTGTTGCAAAAAATCGAACTTACTAACTGCACCGCGCATTAAAAAAAACAACGACCGCAAACCCAGGACTGCAAAAATGTTGGACGAATATATAACCAGCGTATCGGCATTCGTCAGATCCTTTCCAACTTCTTTTACAACGCCTAACACAACAGGTATAGAGTCAAGCGCAAATACAATATCAGTAGCTGCTAATATAAATACAACTACAGAAAGTGAAGTGAGCATTGTTCTACCGTTTTGCCGAATGAAATATTTACCATTAGCCTTACCCGGATATACCCGGAAGTAAAGTGTAATAAATCGGTACAATTTATTATCTCCGGGGTCAAACTCTTCTTCGTCTTTTTTAGAAAACAGATGAATGCCGGTGTACACCAAAAAGGCACCAAAAATATACAACACCCAATGAAAACGTTCTACCAGTTCTATACCAATTGCAATAAAAATAATACGGAAGACAATGGCTAATAAAATACCAATAAGCAAAGCACGACCTGCTTCGGTTTCCGATACTTTAAAAAAGCTAAAAATTAATATAAATACAAAAATATTATCAATGCTCAGGCTCCACTCCATCAGGTAAGCCAGTATATACTTAACAGCGGGGCCGCTTCCTTCTTCAATCCATAAAAAAGCAAAAAATAAGAGCGAAAGACTTACCCAGAAAAACGTTTGATACAAGGCCTTACGCATGGTAATCTGAGCTCCTTTTTTGCTAAGCAGCCCAAGGTCAAACACAAGCGCTAATATTAATACACTACCAAATACTAAATACGTAAGCTGGTCGGTTGTCATTCTGCTTTACTTTTTTTCGATGTTATTGGTACCAAAAGAGTTCAGTGTTTGCTTTATTACCTGGTGTATTTGCGCTTGCGCACTTGTTGGTACACAGCACCAAAAATAATCACCAGCAAAATGGGCAGTGCAATAGTAATCAACTGCCACGTAGTTTTTTGCGCATCTGCTTTTTGCGTATCCAGCAACCTTAATATTACTTCTTTATTGCGTGCTTCTGTTATGTTTGCATTTACCGTTAAATACTCCAGGCAGTTTAGTAAAAAATTCCGATTTGCAAACTGGTATTCGTACTGAGACCCCACTGTATAAAGGTTAACACCCATAGGCAGCGGCTGGTTATTTTTAAAAGAAAAATCGTTCAGCAAAATATCACCATCGCCAATTACAATCATTTTATTTTCGACGCTGTTCTCTTCTTTATATCCTCCGGCCCTATTTAGTGTATCTCGTTGTGCTTTCGATATTCGTCCGCGGTAAAGCGATGAAAATTTACCTTGAAGCAATACTGCAACCGGCACGCTGCTCCTCTTAAAGAGAGCGTCCTGCGGCGTATTGCGCACTTCGTTTGGGCTAATTAAAGCAGGCGTACTAATGGTTCGGGCATTTTGAGAGCTTTGCAACAGCACCGTTTTTGTAACGTTTTCTACTTCTACTGTATCTATCGAATTTACAAAACGACCTAACACCAAGCCCAGGTTTTTATTAATGGCATGGTTTCCTTCGGAAGCAAACAACGGGTAATAATTCCAATGAATAAATTCGTCCTGCGCACCGTTTCCACCTACTTTAAAGGGAAGAAAATCACACTGTAAATCCATCAATAAATCGGCATTAATGCGTACGCCGTAATTAAATAACAAATCGGTAATATTCAGATTTCGGTCGTATGCAATTATTTGGTCTTTGTAGCTAAGACTATCCAGTTCTGCCCTTAAATTATCTATCGCCCAAAGCACTTTTCCACCCCGCACAACATACTGGTCTATCTTCAATTTTTCGGCTTCGGTAAATGCGGCTGTGGGCTTTACAATTACCAGCACTTTCATGGTGTCGGGTATAACGGGCTGCTTGCTTATATCAACCGAAAAAAACTCATAATCTTGTTTTATGGTTTGAACCAGGTCGTACGTTTCGGCGCCAACTGGCTCGCCGTGGCCGGTAGCATAGGCTACAAAAGGCCTGGAAGGATGCAACAATTTATCTATAGATTTTACAAACTGGTACTCCAGCATCGACTCCGCATTATTTACTTCGCTATTGGAAATTAACGACGTGCTTCCGCCATATAAATTGACTAAAGAAGTGCGCCCGCCGTAGTTGATTAACGCAAAAGGATACACATATTTGTTCTGCTGCCCCGAGGCAACCTGCACCGTTAAGTTAATTGGGAAAGCGCCCAGGCTTTGCAACGAATCGGCCCACAATTTACCGGGCGATGCTTCCTGCTCCGGAGCTATAAAACGATATTTTATTTTTGAAGGATTATTATCTTTCAGTACCGATAGAAACTCGGCCGTTGCATTGCTAAGTTTTCGAAAGCCAGCCGGAAACTCGCCTTTTAAAAACACAAGCACTTCCAGTTCTTCATCTACCCCTTTCAGAAGGGTTTTGGTGGATGAAGTAATGGAATAGCGGTTTTCCTGCGTTAAATCTGCCCGGTAGTGAAACAAAGAAGCAATTGCGTTAATAGCCAATAGAGCTAAAACAGAACCAACCCACCAAAGAATTTTGTTGTTTTTAAACCTCATTGCTTCAACAAATTTTGGCGGGTAATTAATAAAAAAAATAAGGAAACAGAAATGAAATATATCAGATCCCGCGTATCTATAACGCCGCGGCTAATGCTTTGGTAATGAGGTTCTATGCCAAGCAATTGAATATAATAATCCCACCCGTTTTGCAGCCCTGCCAGCTCGCTGATGGCACTAAACCCATAATACAACAACGCGCAGGCAATAACACTAATGATAAAAGCGACAACAGCATTTGCGGTAAAGCTGCTAACCGAAACAGAAATAGAAGTAAATACGGCTGCTAAAAAAAACAATCCTAAATACGAACCTGCTGCAGCACCGGAATCGATACCGGTGCCGGCGGCCAAACTGTTTATGGTGAAATAATAAATTATGGTGGGCAGCAAGGCAATGGTTGCAACAATTAAACTTCCAAAAAACTTACCCAATACTATTTGCCATGATGTTACCGGCCGGGTGCGCAATACTTCAAATGTTCCGCCCTTGTATTCATCGGCAAAGCTGCGCATGGTAATAGCCGGTATTAGAAAAATTAATATCCAGGGAGCCAGCGAAAAAAAATCTTCCAGCGTTGCATAACCGTTTTCAAGAATATTGTTTTTAAAAACAAAAAGCACCAAACCATTCACCAACAAAAAAACGGCAATAGCAATGTAGCCGGTGAGGTTGCTAAAAAACTGACCTAATTCTTTTTTACAAATAGACCACATGAGAGAAATGAAAAATTAAAATTGAGGATGTAAAATAAAGAATAACAAACAAGGAACAAGGAATATGAAGGAAGAAGCGGGCGAACCATTATGGCTTTAGCAGGATTCGAAAATGCAGAAACAAAAAATCCCGCTGCTATGCGGGATGGATTGCCAGGGCAATACTTTAATTAAACGGCGAAGCTTTCGCCGCATCCGCAGGTGCGGCTTGCATTTGGGTTTTGAAAATAAAATCCTTTTCCGTTGAGTCCATCCGAAAAATCCAACTCGGTATTTACAAGGTATAAAAAGCTTTTTAAATCGGTTACTACTTTCACGCCTTTATCTTCAAACACCTGGTCCATGGGTTTTTGTTCGTTATCAAAATCAAGCTTATAACTTAACCCCGAACAGCCGCCGCCAACTACACCAACACGAACAAAATACGCAGGATCGCTTGCCACACCAGCGTTTTGCATTAACTCGGTTATTTTTATTTTTGCTTTATCGCTTATGTAAATGGCGTTCGCCGCCAGTCCGCTGCTGGCGGCACTTAGGCTTGTATTTTCTTGTGTCGACGTCATTTTGTTTTAAATTTAAAGTGCATTTACACCCCTTTTGGAAGGGTTTTAAAACCTTTTAGAATGGAAAGTTCCCAAGATGACAGCAAAAAGTATTTACAATAGTAAATTTTTTAATGAAAAAGTACAATCATTAATAAAAACTTACTGCTATAAAAATAGAAGCTCAAACCTAAGTTCCCCCCATTGTAAGAAAGGTGGCTTTAATGCACCAGACTTTCCTGAAACTTCAGTTCTTCCAAACCGTTCTTTTTGCGGTAATCGTTTACGGCTGCTTTAATAGCATCTTCTGCTAACACGGAGCAGTGAATTTTTACTGGCGGAAGGTTTAGTTCTTCCACAATTTCCATGTTATCAATAGTTATTGCCTCATCTACTGTTCGTCCTTTTAACCATTCGGTAGCAATAGAGGAAGATGCAATAGCCGATCCGCAGCCAAAAGTTTTAAACTTAGCGTCTTTAATAATGCCGGTTGCGTCATCTACTTCAATTTGCAAACGCATTACATCGCCGCACTCCGGTGCGCCAACCAAGCCAGTACCTACAGTGTTTTTGCTCTTATCCAACGTACCTACATTTTGCGGGTTGTTGTAATGATCTAATAATTTATCTGAGTATGCCATTTCAATTACGGTTTTATAAGTTATAGGTACGAAATAATTTCTTTAAGAGTGAGCGTCCTTCGTACGTTGTACCGCTCACCCCGTATTTAGTTTAATGTGCCGCCCACTGAACCGATTCCATATCAATACCTTCTTTAAACATTTCCCAAAGGGGGCTCATTTCGCGCAGCTTTAAAACGGTTCTGGTAATTTGTTCTATGGTATAATCAATCTGCTCTTCGGTGGTATAACGCCCCAACCCAAAACGGAGAGAACTATGTGCCAAATCGTCGCCCAAACCTAAGGCTTTTAATACATACGAAGGTTCCAAAGAAGCCGAGGTACAAGCAGAACCCGACGACAGCGCAATTTCTTTGTTGAAACCCATCAGCAAACCTTCGCCCTCTACATATTTAAACGAAATATTGGTAACGTGTGGTAGCCGGTGTTCGCGGCTGCCATTTACGTAAGCTTCTTCTAATTCTAATAAAGCGTTTTCAAGCTTATCTCTAAGTTTGCCCAGGCGTGCAGCATCTTCGGCCATTTCGTTCATGCACAATTCGCAGGCTTTACCAAAACCTACAATGCCCGGTACATTCAAGGTTCCGCTACGCATGCCTCTTTCGTGCCCACCGCCATCTATTTGCGCCGTTACTTTTACGCGTGGTTTTTTGCGTCGAACATACAGGGCGCCCACTCCTTTCGGTCCGTACATTTTATGGGCTGTCATGGCTAGCAGGTCAATACCATCGGCATTTACATCTACCGGAACTTTCCCTACGGCTTGCGTGGCATCGCTAAATACCAGCGCTCCGTGATTGCGGGCAATGGCACTAATTTCTTTCATCGGCTGAATTACACCAATTTCGTTATTGGCATACATTAAAGAAACCAATATTGTAGTTGGACGCATGGCTGCTTCCAGTTCCTGCAAATCAACCAAACCATTTTCTTTTACTTTTAAATAAGTTACTTCTGCGCCCAGCTTTTCAAGATGTTTGCAGGTATCTAAAACGGCTTTATGCTCAATGTTGCAGGTAATTATGTGATTGCCTTTTTGGGCATACATTTCGTACACGCCTTTTATGGCCAGGTTATCAGCTTCTGTTGCGCCGGAGGTAAAAATGATTTCCTTGGGATCGGCACCAATTAATTTGGCTACCTGCTCGCGGGCATAATCCACGGCTTCTTCGGCCTGCCAGCCAAAAGGGTGATTGCGGCTTGCGGCATTTCCAAAACTTTGAGTAAAGTACGGAATCATGGCATCTACCACTCTCGGGTCGCAGGGAGTAGTGGCGTTATGATCGAGGTATATAGGAAGTTTCAGCATTGATTATTTTTTTATCAGTTCAATGCTGCAAATTTACCTCAAAATAGGCGTAATAATGATTTTAATCATAATGCAGCCTTTAATTTTACCTTAATTCGTAAAACGCCTTTATGCATAAAGTAGAACATATTGGAATAGCGGTAACTTCTTTAGCTATTTCGGTACCCCTTTTTGAAAGGTTATTGAACAGCCATTGCTATAAAACAGAAGAAGTACCATCAGAAAACGTAGCCACAGCTTTTTTTAAAACGGGCCAAACTAAAATTGAATTGGTGGAATCAACCGCTGAAGATGGCGTTATTTCTAAATATATACAAAGAAAGGGCGAAGGAATTCATCATATTGCATTTGAAGTACCCGATATATTTTTAGAAATGCAACGGCTTAAAGAAGAGGGTTTTACCCTACTGAGTGAAACACCTAAAAAAGGGGCCGATAATAAACTTGTTTGCTTTTTGCACCCCAAAGGCACTAATGGGGTTTTAATTGAGCTTTGCCAGGAGGTGCAATAGAATAAGAGTGTTTTCTTTTATTCTTACAACAAAATTTGTTTTGCCACACGAACATTTTGAGCGGCAGTAACCACATTGCGAGTGCGATACTTCTATCCACTTTTCTGATTTGCAAGTGTTTTTATTTATTTTTTGTTAAAAAGCCTTAAAAAAGGGGTGAACCGCGCATAAAGCCCGTCCTTCCTACAGCAGAGCTTACCGGTCACTACGTTTTTTAATCGGTGCTTCCCTATTCTAACG
This sequence comes from Chitinophagales bacterium, assembly GCA_038243445.1. Lineage (GTDB taxonomy): Bacteria > Bacteroidota > Bacteroidia > Chitinophagales > Chitinophagaceae > Flavisolibacter. The sequence goes on from JBBSRB010000101.1 coordinate 7,670, forward strand.
GACTTTTTACAGACTAAGTGTTTTTAATTTAAAAGGAGTAGCAGGAAGAGGAACTTCGGGGAGCGGAAAATGACCCTTTTTGAAATGTTTTAAGGCGTTAAGCAGCTGCTCTATTCTTCTTTCAACTGGTTGCCGGACGAATCGGAGTTGACAATGCCTAATTTTTCTACTGCGCGCTGTGCAGCAATTTGCGATGCTTCTTTTTTATTATACGCTTTACCTTCTGCCACCACTCTTCCATTGATAACTGCTGCAACGGTAAATAACCGCCGATCGTTTTCAAGGTGTTCGTTAATTGTTTCAAACTCCAGGTTTTTGCCGTTTTTGTTGCTCCAGCCGTACAGTTTGTTTTTTTGATTAATTTCCAGCAGTTCCAGGTCGTCCATATACATATGCGGAACAATAATGCGCTTTCCAACCCAGGCGGCGGTTTTTTTATAACCTTTATCGAGGTACACAGCGCCAACCAAGGCTTCCAGCGTGTTGCCAAATATATGGCTGCTTTTTAAAGAAGAGTCGGACTTGTTGTAAACGGTTACTTTTTTTAGTCCCATTTTCAAAGCAATGTCATTCAGTTGCAAACGGTTAACCATTTTACTGCGCATTTCGGTTAAAAAACCTTCTTCTTTATACGGATATCGTTTAAACAAATATTCGGCAACCAGGGCGCTTAAAACAGCATCGCCCAAATATTCCAGCCGTTCATTGTTTTCGTCGGAACCATCTTTAATAGAACGATGAGTAAATGCGGTGCGATAAAGTGAAATATTGGTGGGAGTATAGCCTAATACGCCCTTCAAGCTTTTTTTGAAAAGCGAGCCGGAATGCTTTTTAAAAGGGTTCCAAAAATCCACAACACAAAGTAGAATTAATATTTAAAACAGAAGAAATAATCTCTTACCTAATAAACTGGTTAGCAAACGGACGGAACAGAAAAATGTTTAATTCCTTATCAGGCACTGTATTTTTTAAAAATCACGCAGGCATTATGTCCGCCAAATCCAAATGTGTTGCTTAGCGCTGCATTTACAACCCTTTTTTGAGCCTTTTCAAACGTAAAGTTCAACTTCTTATCAAGTTCCGGATCATCAGTAAAGTGATTAATGGTTGGCGGCACTATATCGTGTTGCACAGCCATAATGCAGGCAATACCTTCTATAACGCCGGCGGCGCCAAGGCAATGCCCCGTCATAGATTTTGTGGAGCTGATATTTAGCTCGTAGGCATGCTCTCCAAAAACGGATTGAATGGCTTTTATTTCTGCCAAATCGCCCAGGGGGGTAGAAGTACCATGTGTGTTAATATAATCTATATCCGTAGGTTGCATACCGGCATCGTCAAGTGCCTGAAGCATTACATTTCTCGCGCCCAAACCATCGGGGTGAGGGGCAGTAATATGGTGCGCATCGGCGGTTGCGCCGGCGCCAGCTACTTCGCAATAAATTTTTGCACCTCTTGCCAGTGCGTGTTCTAATTCTTCAAAAACCAAAATGCCTGCTGCTTCGCCCATTACAAAACCATCGCGGTCTTTATCGTAAGGACGAGAGGCGGTTTTTGGATCGTCGTTTCGTTCGCTGAGTGCTTTCATGGCATTAAAGCCGCCAACGCCTGCTTCAGATATTACACTTTCCGATCCGCCGGTTAAAATAATATCTGATTTCCCCAAACGCAGCAAATTCAAAGCTTCCATCATGGCATTGGTAGAAGAAGCGCAGGCGCTAACCACCGAAAAATTGGGCCCGCGTAAACCGTGGCGCATAGAAATATGGCCTGCGGCAATATCCAAAATCATTTTTGGAATAAAAAACGGATTAAAGCGCGGCGTTCCATCGCCTTTGGCAAATTCTATTACTTCTTGCTGAAAGGTAATTAAGCCGCCGATGCCGGAACCTAACACAACGCCAACGCGGTCCTGGTCGATGGAATCTTTAGTGAGCCCCGCATCCTGCATGGCAAAATCCGATGCAACAATGGCGGTTTGCGAAAAACGATCGAGTTTGCGTGCTTCTTTTCTGTCTAAATACTGCGTTGGATCAAAATCTTTAATTTCGCAGGCAAAGCGGGTTTTAAATTTTGATGCGTCAAACAAGGTAATTGCATCGCAACCGCTTACGCCGTTGATCAGGTTGTTCCAATATTCGTCAATGGAGTTTCCGAGCGGCGTAAGGCAGCCCATTCCTGTAATTACAATCCTTTTATACTGCATAAAATGTTCCCTGCTCTTTGTGTAAGAATAAAACCGCCTTCGCTGCGCAAACAGTCAGAAGGCGGGTAACGTGACGTTCCGAAATTTAAAAAAACGGAAGTTTGTGTTTATCAATTATTTGGCATGCTCTTCCAGGTAAGAAACAGCCTGACCTACAGTAGTGATCGTTTCAGCCTGCTCATCCGGAATAGAAATGTTGAATTCTTTTTCAAATTCCATAATCAATTCCACGGTGTCTAAAGAGTCGGCACCTAAATCGTTAGTGAACGAAGCTTCGTTGGTTACTTCTGCCTCATCAACGCCTAATTTGTCAACGATGATCTTTTTTACTCTTGCTGCGATGTCTGACATTTTGTAAAAGTTTGGTTATAGTGGTGCAAAAATAGAAGATTTTAAATTACGTTACCTATCTGGCATCGCTTTTAAATAGATACTGTTTTTTGTTATTTTTATTTACAGTACCACGCTTCACGTTGCGCTTGGGAAGGTAGGAACATATTTTGTGCTATGCATTATTTATTTTTATTGCTGCCGCTTATTTATACGAACTTAGTTGCCGGCAGCCGTTCTGTACCCTTTTTTACGTGTTTTTCATTTGGCAAACCCAATATAACCAACAACAGCATGGCTTTAAAAATTATCGATCACGGCACAGAACAATACCACCAAATGATCCGGCTTCGCGAAGACATTTTGCGGCGTCCGCTGGGCTTGTCTTTTTCGGCCCTTGATTTAGAGCAGGAAAAAGAAGCCCTTTTAATTGCCGCTTACGAAGACGAACGGCTGCTGGGCTGCTGCATGCTGGTGCCGGCCGGACCCGAAACAGTGCGCCTGCGCCAAATGGCTGTTACAGATGATTTACAGGGAAAAGGAATTGGTAAAGCGCTGATGAATTTTGCTGAAAACCTGGCCCGCGACCGCGGCTATCAAAAAATTACAATGCATGCACGCAAAAATGCGGTGGGGTTTTACGAAAAGATGAATTATAAAAAGGCAAGTGCCGAGTTTGAAGAAATTACTATTCCGCATTACGTAATGGAAAAAAAACTATAGTTGTTCCTTGCAGCGGCCATAACAGAGCGGATGTGCAACGCTTTTAGTAAATAGAAATGAAGAGAAAAATGGCGACTGCTTACCCCTTTTTAAAGGTTTTTGCCTCTATCGTTTTCTTACTTTCTGTTTGAGCAACTGGCGCATGTCATGAATGGCATCGCTATCGGTAAAAGCATATTTAGGTACTAAAAAAAACGAGCGGCTATCAAAATACAAATGAAAAAAATGGGGCGTTTCTATTGTTTTTGATAGCGCTGTCCAGGGCCACGACCGGGAGCCTCTTTCGTTGCCCACCGAAAAATCGGCTTCTTTAAAATCCATAATAAAATGATCTTTAAACGTAGCAGCGCGCCGGTACACCGCAATTGGTAGCACAAACCAAAACATAATCATTAACGCAA
>JBBSRB010000102.1:0-11257 GCA_038243445.1 Chitinophagales bacterium
CATTACAGCAGCCACTTACCCCGGTTTAAAACCTTATCCTGCCGGGCAAACGGGCATTGTAAGCATTTTACAAACGGCTGCGCCAACGTATAACTGGTCAGTACAAAACTTTACAAAACCCGATAAAAGGGGGTTGATTATTTACGAATTATTGCTGCGCGATTTTGTTGCCGCCCACGACTGGAAAACACTAAAAGATACCTTAAGTTATTTAAAAACCCTTGGCGTAAATGCTATTGAACTTTTACCTTTTAACGAATTTGAAGGAAACCTAAGCTGGGGTTATAATCCAGATTTTTACTTTGCGCCCGATAAATATTACGGACCAAAAAACGATTTAAAACGATTTATAGATTCGTGCCATAAAAACGGCATTGCTGTTATTATGGACATTGCGCTCAATCATTCGTTTGGTTTATCGCCCATGGTGCAATTGTATTTTGATGGAACTAATAACCGTCCTGCAGCAAACAATCCCTGGTACAACCCAATTGAAAAGCACCCCTTTAATGTAGGTTACGATTTTAATCATGAAAGTTTAGATACACGCTATTTTACCAGCCGCGTAGTAGAGCATTGGTTGCAGGAGTATAAAATAGATGGCTTTCGCTTTGATCTTTCAAAAGGGTTTACACAAACAAATACAGGCGCAAACGTAGATGCCTGGGGTAAATACGATGCCAGCCGAATTGCCATCTGGAAACGCTATTACGATACTGTACAATTAAAGGCGCCTGGCTCGTATGCCATTTTAGAGCATTTTGCCGAAAATGCCGAAGAGAAAGAATTGTCGGATTATGGAATGTTGTTGTGGGGAAACATGTCTTATAATTACCAGGAAGCAGCCATGGGCTATGTGCCTACATCTAATTTTGAAGGCGGCATTTATTCGGTACGTGGCTGGAAGGAGCCCCACCTGGTAACGTATATGGAAAGCCACGATGAAGAAAGGCTGATGTATAAAACTCTACAATTTGGAAACGCGTCGGGTTCGTACAACACAAAAGAATTAGGCACCGCTTTAAAAAGAATGGAGTTAAATGCAGCCTTTTTCTTTACTATTCCAGGACCGAAAATGGTGTGGCAATTTGGCGAGCTAGGCTACGACTATTCGATTAATTACTGCGCCGACGGAACAGTAAATAACAATTGTCGCGTAGATCCAAAACCTATAAGATGGGATTACGCGGCCGATCAGCGGCGGAAACAAGTATATAATGTGTATAGTAAACTAATCAACCTGCGTTTTAATAAATGGTATAAAAATGCATTTTTAACCGGAAGCATAGAACGTAGTTTGGGCGGCGGTTTTAAATGGCTGAAAGTTTCCAGTGGCGATACATCGCATTTGGTAGCGGTTGGTAATTTTGATGTAACGGCCACCAGCGGCTCAATAACCTTTCCAAAAGGGGGTACCTGGTACAACTACTTAACGGGCGCTACGTTTGCAGCAACCGGAGCGCAACAAACCATCAGTTTACAACCTGGCGAATACCATGTATATATCAACCGAAATTTAGCCGATACAATAACAGCGCCGCCGCAATTGCCAGCAGCTTTAGGCTTTACGGCAAAAGCATTTCCAAACCCTGTGCGGGCAGGCTTTACCTTAGAGCTGCAATTGCCGCAGGCAGGTGAAACAAGCGTAGTACTTTTAAGCGCAACAGGACAGGCCATAGCAACCATAAGCAAAGGAGAGCGAAACGCCGGCAAACACACCATTCCATTAAACAGGCACAGCTTAGGCGTAGCTGCCGGAATGTATTTCTTTAAAATTACAACGGCAACTGAAACACGTATTTTAAAAGTTACGTTTCAATAATAATTATGGATAAACTACCTTTTTTAAAAACGGCGGAGAGTGAAAAAACCACCCACCTCGAATTTTTTAATATTGCTTTATCTGTTGATTGCGTAATTTTTGGGTACGAAGAAAAACAATTGAAAGTATTACTCATTAAATCAGATCTTGAGGAATACGAAGGATTATGGTCGTTGATTGGCGATTTGGTTAAACCTACCGAAAACCTTGAGGATGCGCCGTACCGCGTGTTACAAAGCAGGGCTGGTTTGCAACACGTTTTTTTAGAGCAGGTGCATACTTTTGGTACAGTGAACAGGCATCCCTCGGGACGGGTAATTACCACGGCTTACTACTCCTTGGTAGATATTAATCATTACAAGCTACAGAAAACCGAAAACGAATTGCATTGGCATTCCACTTCATCTATTAAAAAGCTGGCGTTTGATCATACCCTAATATTAAATACCTGCATTAACCGTTTGCGGTTGCAAATAATGGAGCAGCCCCTTGTTTATAATTTACTTCCGCAAAAATTTTCGCTGCGCCAATTACAGGATTTATACGAAGCCATTTTGGGGGTTGAACTGGACCGCCGGAACTTTCGAAAAAGAATGATGCTGAAAGACTGGCTGGTAGATTTAAACGAAATGGAAGAAGATGTACCGCACCGCCCCGGTAAGTTGTACCGCTTTCGCACCGGGCTAAAAACTGTTGAAACAACTGTAAGTAGAAAAAGCCACGAGCCGGTAAATGTTTAAGAAAAGGGTGTAGAATGGATTCTGTGGGCCCGTTCTAAAATTATTTTCAAAAAAATAAAGAAATAATAAAACAAATTTTCAGGATAATTAAAATTGAATTAAAATTGTGTACTTATTACACATTAAGGATCAGCTTCACTCACTCACTTAACTAAAAGATAATTGCTTATGAATTGCAGAAAATTACTTTCTACGATTGTTTTGCCCCTTTTTCTGTTACTTTTTTCCACTGCCGTATGGGCTCAATCAAAAACCATTACCGGCCGCGTAGTTGATGCTGCCGGTGCGGGAATACCTGGGGTAACCGTAGCTGCCAAAGGTCAAAACCTGGCTACTTCCAGCAGCGAAACGGGCGAGTTTACCATTGTGGTTCCCGCTTCTGCCACCACGCTGGTTTTTTCTTCGGTTGGTTATGGCACGCAGGAGTTTACCATTGGTACAAACACAGCCGCAACGGTTACGCTATCTCAACTGGCAGGTAACTTAAACGAGGTGGTAGTAGTAGGTTATGGTACGCAGCGCAGGCGCGATGTAACGGGCTCTGTCACCACAATTACAACAAAAGATTTTAACAAGGGAATTAATACCACCCCCGAACAGTTGATACAGGGAAAAGTTGCCGGCGTTCAAATTACGTCTAACGGCGGCGCACCGGGTTCAGGCTCTGTTATTCGTATTCGTGGCGGCGCATCTTTAAACGCCAGTAACGATCCCCTGATTGTTATTGATAACGTGCCCGTTTCAAACTCGGGCATTGCCGGTTCTGCAAACATTTTAAATACCATTAACCCTAACGATATTGAATCATTCAATATTTTGAAGGATGCTTCTGCTACCGCCATTTATGGTAGCCGCGCTTCTAACGGGGTTATTTTAATAACTACCAAAAAAGGGTCTCGTGGCGATAAATTGCGGGTTAACTATAATGTGGTAGGCTCCATAGCTAAAAGAACAAACGAAATAGATGTGCTTAGCGGAGATGAAATTAGAAAGTACGTAAATGAAAATGGCACTGCCGCCCAAAAATCACTTTTAGGATCTGCAAACACAGATTGGCAAAGTCTTATTTTTAGAGAAGCGTTTACACACGAACATAATCTTAGCATCAGCGGTGGGTTTAAGCCGCTGCCTTACAGGCTTTCGCTCGGGTACTTAAACCAGGATGGTATTTTAAAAACGTCGCACATGGATAGAACCTCTGCAAGTTTAGGTTTGTTTCCATCCTTGTTCGACAGGCATTTAAACATTACCATTAACGGAAAAGCCACGCATACCAAAAACCGATTTGCGGATGAAGGCGCAATAGGTAGCGCCATAAGTTTCGATCCTACGCAACAACCTTATCAAAAAGGGGGCGGTTTTGCCGGATATTTTGAGTGGATAGATTCGACCTCTGGCAAACCCAATTTGCTGTCGAACCGCAACCCGCTTGCTTTATTGAACCTTGTACGGAACGTAAGCTGGGTAAACCGGTTTATTGGCAACGCACAATTTGATTATAAGTTTCATTTCTTACCCGATTTAAAATTGAATGTAAACCTTGGTTACGATCATCAGCAAGGAGAAGGAACGATTCTAGTTCCTTCCGTAGCAGCAACGCAGTTGGTGCAGGCAACACGTGTAAACGGCACCGGCGATATATATGATGCGGTAAATAAAAATAAATTGCTGGAAGCGTACCTTAACTACACAAAAAAAATTGAAGCTATCCGGAGTCGTATAGACCTGACCGGCGGTTACTCGTACCAGGATTTTCAATATGAAAACACCAACTATCCGCCTTACGATGTTAATGGTAAATTAGCACCCACTGCTACGCTGCCGGTGTTTCCTTTCAATTTCAATCAGCAAACATTAATTTCTTATTACGGCAGATTAAATTATGTATTAAATGAGAAATACATCGTAAATGCCACCGTTCGCCGGGATGCTTCTTCTATATTTTCAAAAGAAAACCGATGGGGAACGTTTCCGGCTGTATCGTTTGCATGGAGAATAAAAGACGAAGGCTTTTTAAAGAATTCTAACCTGTTTTCTGATCTTAAATTAAGAATAGGATATGGCATTACGGGCCAACAGGATATTACCGGCTCTGCAGGTTTTTACCCCTATATCCCGGGATATTTTACAAGCGACAGCTCGTCTTTGTACCCTTTTGGCGATACTTATTATAGTACTTATAGCCCCAAACCGTACAACGCCGATCTTAAGTGGGAGGAAACAGAAACCATTAACGCAGGCTTGGATTTTGGTTTTTTTAATGGACGGCTAAACGGAAGTGTTGATGTGTTTAGAAAAACAAGCCGCGACCTTTTGGCAACCGTTGCTTTTCCGGTAACCACCAACTTTAGCAATGAATTTATTAAAAACGTAGGTAGTTTTAAAGCAGATGGCATTGAGTTAACCATAAATGCAACTCCTGTTAAAACCCGCGACTTTACTTGGGACCTTGGCTTTAACGCCACTTATATTGACCGCGAAATAACGCAGCTAAACGATGTAACTCCCGAAGATTTCCTGGGCTACCCACAAGGTGGCATAAACGGTGGTACTGGTAACCGCATTCAGGTTCACTCTGTAGGATACACTCCCAATACGTTTTTTGTATATCAGCAGGTATATGGCGCCGACAATAAACCCGTTGAAGGATTATATGTTGACCAAAACGGCGATGGCATAATCAACGAACGCGATCTGTATCGTTATAAATCGCCACAGCCATCAACTACATTGGGCTTTAATTCTCAGTTTGGTTACAAAAAAGTAAGCTTAGGTTTTTCTTTGCGCAGCAACCTCGATAATTATTTGTACAGTAACTTAAATTCTCATCAGGGTGTGGGCAGAAGCATTTTAAACCCTTTGAACTTTTTGGGTAACAGCACAAGGAATGTGTTAGAAACAGGCTTTACCAATAACCAGTATTTCTCTGATTATTACATTAGTAATGCATCTTTTTTAAAAATGGATTATTTAAGTCTGGGTGTTGATCTTGGAAAGCTCGGCGGCACCAACAGTTCTCTTCGGTTGACCGCTAATATTCAAAATGTATTTACCGTAACCAAATATAAAGGCTTAGATCCCGAAAATTTTAGCGGTGTAGACAACCAGGTGTACCCAAGACCTCGTATCTACTCGTTAGGTATTAACCTGGATTATTAATTACAGACAGCTATCAACAAAATATAAAACATGAAATTGTTCAAACTAAGTTTTTTAATTGTACTGCTGGGCGCCCTTGCTTCCTGTACCAAAGACCTTGATCGTTCGCCTTTGTACGGCGTAACCTCGGTAACCGTCTTTAGTACGCCCGCAGGATATAAGCAGGCCCTTGCAAAAGTATATTCACACTTTTCACTTACAGGCTCGGGTGGAGCCGGTTCATCAGACATTGCAGGCATTGATGCAGGCACCAGCAGCTATGTTCGGTTGCACTGGTCATTACAGGAGCTTACAACCGACGAAGCAATTGTAGCATGGAACGACCCGGGCTTGCCCGACCTGCACACCATGAGCTGGGGTTCAAGCAATGATTTAATTAAAGGTTTTTACAATCGTTTGTTTTCGCAAATAACGGTTGCTAACGAATTTCTTCGCGAGTCGGCAACCGGCAGAGTTGGCGAAAAAGGCTTTTCTGCTACTGAAGCTGGAGAAATTAAAGCTTATAACGCCGAAGTTCGTTTTATTAGAGCGTACGACTATTTGGTGGCTTTGGATTTGTTTGGAAACGTTCCTTTTTCTACCGAAGCCAACTTGATTGGTGGTGACAGGCCTGAGCAAATTAAGCGTACCGAATTATTTACCTGGGTAGAAAACGAATTGAAAGCCGCAGAAGCGGAGCTAAAAGAACCTAAAACAAATGAATACGGAAGGGTAGATAAAGCCGCCGCCTGGATGAGCCTTGCACGACTTTATTTGAACGCTAAAATTTATTCCGGAACCGACAGGTCAACTGATGCAATAACCTATGCTAAAAAGGTAATTAGCGCAGGATATACATTGGAAAATACCTACAAAAATCTGTTTTTAGCCGATAACAATCTACGCAAAAACGAAATTATCTTCTCTATTCCTTTCGATGGTTTACGTATGCAAACCTATGGCGGCACCACTTTTTTGGTGCATGCTTCTTTAGGCGGAAACATGTCGGCTTCCGAGGCTGGTGTTGATGCCGCCTGGGCCGGACTGCGAACCACCAAAAACCTTGTAGATCTTTTTCCTAATTCCGGCGCCGACACAAGAGCCCTTTTTTACACCAATGGACAAAACAAACAAATTAATGATGTAGGCACTTTTACTGATGGATACGCGGTTACAAAGTGGATGAATATTACTTCGGAAGGTAAACCTGGTAAGCACCCCACTTTTGTTGATAACGATTTTCCCATGTTTCGTTTGGCAGAAGCATATTTAATATATGCCGAAGCTCAATTGCGCGGCGGAACCGGTGGCGATGCAACAACTGCTCTCCAGTACATTAATAAACTGCGCGAAAGGGCTTATGGCAACCCATCAGGAAATCTTGCTTCGCTTGAATTAACCACTATTTTAGATGAGAGAGCCAGGGAGCTCTATTGGGAAGGTTTACGCAGAACTGATTTAATCCGATTTGCAAAGTTTACCGACGCTTCATACTTATGGCCGTTTAAAGGTGGTGTTAAAGAAGGGCGTGGTGTAGAAAGCTTTAGAACGCTTTTCCCTCTTCCGGCAGCAGATATTACAGCTAACCCTAATTTAACCCAAAATACCGGGTACTAAAGTCTAATTATTAAAACAAAATAAATGAAAACAATATTCCATAAGCTTCTGATTGTAAGTGTAGCATCACTTGTATTTTGGGCTTGTAAAAAAGACGAAACACGTGTAATAGCGCAGCCGGGAACGGCGGGTGCATTAACAGCATCTACCACTTCGCCGGAGCTATCGTTAGCTAACTCTGCTAATCAGGCGGTAATGTTTAATTTTTCTGACGCCGGTTTTGGTTATAAATCAGCTACCAAATACACCCTTCAATTCGACAAAAAAGGCGGCAATTTTTCAAGTCCAATAGAAGTATCGGTTGATACCAGCAAAAGAAAAGCGTACACTGTAGATGCTTTAAATACAGTTGCATTAAATGCCGGTATTGTACCCGGTAATACAGATGAACTTCAGGTGAGGGTTAAGTACGATGTAGGTTCGGGCATTGCTCCTGTATATTCGAATGTGATTAAGTTAGCCGTTACTCCGTACTTTGTATTAATCAATTACGAGTTTCCACAAGCCTTGCGCGTGGCGGGTAATTACCAGGGCTGGAGCCCGGGTTCTGCACCCAAAATTGTTGATAAAAATGCAAGCAACGGCACAGGCAATTACGAAGGATACATTTTCTTTAACGATCCAAACCCCGAATTTAAATTAGTGAAAGGTGCCGACTGGGGTGCAGGCGATTTTGGAGCCGACGCCAGCACATTAACCAATGGCGGGGGTAATATAAAATTAACCGAAGGCGCCGGCGTTTACTTATTAAAAGCAAACACGGCAGGCATGACGTGGAGCGCTACAAAAATTAATACCTGGGGCATTATTGGCAATGCAACACCGGGCGGCTGGGATGGCAGTACACCAATGAATTTTGATGCAGCAACTGGTAAATGGACAATTACAACCGACCTGTCTGTGGGCGAAATGAAGTTTCGGGCAAACAATGGTTGGGATATTAATTTGGGCGATAACAACAGCGCCACTAGCCCGCGCGATAATAAGCCGGAATATGGTGGAGATAATATTCCGGTTACTGTGGCCGGTAACTACACTATTACCCTTGATTTAAGTTTAGCGGGTAACTATTCCTATTCGCTTCGGAAGAATTAAACAAAAAATTTCGATAGAAAGCTGCTCTTAATAAGAGCGGCTTTTTTTATACCCTTTTTTAAATGATTTATAGAACAAGCATCTGTTTTACGGTGAATTATTTGCCCATTGCCCATTAAGCAATTTAAAAAAAGATGCGTTCCTTTTAATTGCCACGTCCTTTCCCAAAATTTTTACCCGTGCTGTTTACCTCTAAGGAATTAATACCTTTGAATATAACCGCAACTGAAAACCTTCAAATTAGTTTTAAAGGCGTAAAAAAGGGTACGCCGGCAAGCGTTGAAATTGAGTGGGTAAGTTTAAGAAAATAAAAAAGGACAGTGTTAGAAACACACCCTTTTTAAAAGGTTTTAAATAACGTTTTTTTGATGTTGAATGACAAACGTAATAATCTCATCCAACGGTGTGTTTATTCTGCTGATGGCATCTGCTATATCATCGCGGCTTACCTGTGCTGCAAACTGGAGCGTTTTTAATTTCTTTTGAATGCTTTTAGCGTCTAAGCCTTCGTATTTTGTTGGCCGTATTAATGCGGCTGCATGAATAAAGCCCGAGAGTTCGTCAAACACATAAATCATTTTATCCATTGTGGTTTGCGGCTCTACACCAAAGTGTTTTGGTCCGTGAGATGCAATGCATTGAATAATAGAAGGATCAATATTTCGCCGTTCTAATTCTTCTATAATAATTCTGCAATGTTCTGTTGGATGTTTTTCCCAATCAGCATCGTGCAGTAAACCCGCAAGCCACCATTTATAGGCTTCTTCTTCTGAAAGGTTTTCTCGTTCCAAAGCCCATGCTTTCATTACGGCACCTACCTGCTTCATGTGCAGCCGAAGCTTTTCGTTTTCTACCCAATTGTGTAAAAGATCCAAAGCTTCTTCTTCGGTTAGTACGTTTCCATTATTAGCCCCGTTTCCAAACCAGGTTCTGTTTAGCCAAAGTGTTTCCATTTAGTTTTTGTTTCTATTTTAAAATGAATGCGTACCCCTTTTTTAAAGGTTTTTTACAACACCTGTTGTGCATATAATTTTTCAAGCGTTTCCCGTGCATTGCTGCAAAACCCCGGATGCACTTTAGAAGTTTGTATTACCGTGCTTGGGATGTCCACGAATGATGAAGATACAGCGCTGCATCATGATCGATCAACCACAATTCTTTTTGCCACATCAGTAAATCCTGAATTTCTTCATCGGGTACGGTTCTTCCAAAAGCAGGATCAACCCGGGCAAACACAATTTCGGGCACCCGAAAACCTAACACACGGGCAATTTCGCCGCCCACCAATTCTGCAATAAGTGCTTTAATTTCCTAACCTGCCGCGAAACTTCAAAACATATAAAAAACCATCATCGGCTCCAACAATTGCAGACAGCGAGCCGCCTTCCCGCAAAGAAGATACGTACCGCATTATTTCTACGGTTCTAACAGGATTATTGTTTGTAACCACGGCTTGAAAAGTAATCCCATTTTTTGAAGAAATTGGGCGCAACGCAAACAAATATTGTGTAAAAGAAAATCAATTGTTTAAATATAATTTGATTGAGTACCCTTTTTGATGGGTTTTGAAAGATTTTAAGTACCCTTTTTATAGGGTTTTTTGCTGCAATTTTAAAAACTGATCAAAATATTTATTGTGGCTCAACGCGTTACAAAGGTGCTATAAAAAATAATGATGTAATTTTTTGGCAGTTAATAGCAAAAACGCAATCTTTGCGCCCTAAATTTTAAAAGCGTTACGAGGATGGTCGTAACAAAAAAACACCTTATCAAATGAGTAATTTACATTTTACAACAAAGCATGCGAATGCGGCTACCGTACAGCACAATTGGCATATTGTGGACGGTACCAATCAAACCGTGGGACGTATGTGTGCTCGTATTGCTGCGATCCTTCGTGGTAAAAACAAAGCATACTTCACCCCTCACGTAGATTGTGGCGATTACATAATTGTTACTAATTGCGAAAAAATTAAGCTAACCGGAAACAAAATGGATGAAAAACTGTACGACCGTTACAGTGGCTATCCTGGCGGACGCAGAGAAGAAACTGCGAAAGACCTTTTAAAGCGTCGCCCCGAAGTGTTAATTGAAAGAGCTGTAAAAGGCATGTTACCTAAAAATCGACTGGGCCGCCAGATGTACAAAAAATTATTTGTGTATGTTGGAGACCAGCATCCGCACACAGCACAGCAACCCAAAGAATTAAAATTCTAAAACAATCCTTCGACAAACTCAGGGTGACATTGTCAGGCTGAGCTTGCCGAAGTCTTCAAATTGAAATAATGGAAAAACAAACAACAAGTGTTGGCCGCCGTAAAGAAGCTGTAACCAGAATCTTTGTTTCGAAAGGATCCGGCGCAATTACGGTAAACGATAAAGATTACAAGGTGTATTTTCCCCTTGTTTATTTACAAAACCAGGTAGAACGCCCGTTGAAAACGGTGGAAATGGTAGATAAATACGATATTAAAATCAACGCAAGCGGCGGTGGTGTAAAGGGCCAGGCCGAAGCGGCCATGCTGGGTATTGCCCGTGTGCTTATTGAGTTGAACCCCGAATTTCGTCCGGCCTTAAAAGCAGCAGGCTTGCTTAAACGCGATCCGCGTTCTGTAGAACGTAAAAAGTTTGGCCATAAAAAAGCACGAAAAAGCTTCCAGTTCAGTAAGCGTTAATGCATTTTATCCGTTTGGATTTGAGCTCGCTTAACCAAAAGAGGAAAAGCATTAATCGATAGCAATAAAATATAAACAAAAACAAAAACTTCCTAATAATCGAACAAGACACTTCGTTACAGCAACAACTCCTTGAAGCTGGTGTACACTTTGGACACCTGAAAAAGAAG
>JBBSRB010000103.1:0-11210 GCA_038243445.1 Chitinophagales bacterium
AAAGAACTAAGCTACATAAAAAATTGAAAGCAAATCACAACAAAGGGTACCATATACACCACAAAGATGGCGTTGTAAAAGAACTAAGCTACATAAAAAATTGAAAGCAAATCACAACACCTTACCCTTATCGTCCAAATGCCCGTAAGTTGTAAAAGAACTAAGCTACATAAAAAATTGAAAGCAAATCACAACCGCTTATCCTTTTCTTTACTTCTTTTAAATGTTGTAAAAGAACTAAGCTACATAAAAAATTGAAAGCAAATCACAACCGCGTGGAGTAGTTGCAC
This sequence comes from Chitinophagales bacterium, assembly GCA_038243445.1. Classification (GTDB taxonomy): domain Bacteria; phylum Bacteroidota; class Bacteroidia; order Chitinophagales; family Chitinophagaceae; genus Flavisolibacter. Next base: position 291 of record JBBSRB010000103.1, read on the forward strand.
CCTGGTGCGGGCGTTGTAAAAGAACTAAGCTACATAAAAAATTGTAAGCAAATCACAACGGATGAATGTTTTGCAATAATGAATCCTTGGTTGTAAAAGAACTAAGCTATATAAAAAATTGAAAGCAAATCACAACGTAGTTGAAATACGTTGGTTCGGGTCTTTGGTTGTAAAAGAACTAAGCTACATAAAAAATTGAAAGCAAATCACAACTGTTACTCCGGCCCAAATGATTTTAAAAGGGTTGTAAAAGAACTAAGCTACATAAAAAATTGAAAGCAAATCACAACGGTCGTCAATAGAACTGTCAACATCTACATGTTGTAAAAGAACTAAGCTACATAAAAAATTGAAAGCAAATCACAACGTACAGGTAGTGCCGGTTAATTCGGTGGCTGTTGTAAAAGAACTAAGCTACATAAAAAATTGAAAGCAAATCACAACAGGTACCCTAAATACATTCGCTCGCCTGCGTTGTAAAAGAACTAAGCTACATAAAAAATTGAAAGCAAATCACAACCGGGCGCAACGGCTAAGATTAGAAATGCGGGTTGTAAAAGAACTAAGCTACATAAAAAATTGAAAGCAAATCACAACAAACAAAATCTTTACAATCTTCAACGGGTCGTTGTAAAAGAACTAAGCTACATAAAAAATTGAAAGCAAATCACAACGTTGATAAAAGTAATCGGTCCATCAAAATTCAATATTCCACTTCCCCTCCTCCATTTTTCCATCGGTAGTTCTTTTAGCTCTACTTGAATTACATTTGCAGAACAAAAAATAAGTATGTTTAAAAAGATATTAATTTGGGGTGTAGCAGCATTTTCGTTGTACACCGCCGGGGCGCAAACCATTAAAACCCCGCAGGCAAGTCCGTCGCAAACTATTAAGCAGGAATTTGGCATCGGCACCGTAGAATTATCCTACTCACGTCCGGGCATAAAAGGCCGCAAGTTGTACACCGATTTGGCACCAAGCGCACAAGTATGGCGCACCGGCGCAAACAGTGCTACCACGCTTACCTTTTCAGATGAAGTTTCAATTGGCGGAACAAAAATACCTGCCGGTAAATACGGATTGCTTTCCATACCCGATAGGGAAAGCTGGACGCTCATCTTAACCAAACAAACCGACGTAACCTCTCCGGCTGCTTACAAGTCCGAAAACGATGTGGTGCGCATAGCTGTAAAACCCGAAAAGCTTGATGACGCGGTTGAAACGTTTACCCTACAGTTTGCAAACGTAAAGCCTGCCAGTATGGATCTTCAGCTTATGTGGGACAAAGTAGCCGTTACGCTGCCCATTACTGCCGATGTAGATTCAAAAATTATGGCGCAGATAAATGGCGCCATGAGTAAAGACAGTCGTCCTTATTTTGCGGCGGCAGCTTACTATCTCGAAAACGGTAAAGATTTAAACCAGGCACTTGCCTGGTTTGATAAAGCCATAGAGCAAACTCCAAATGCTTTTTGGATCCATCATCAAAGAGCCAATACGCTGGCAAAACTGGGTAAAAAAACCGAAGCGCGGGCAGCAGCAAATAAGTCTATTGAACTGGCAAAAGCGGCCAAAAACGATGACTATGTGCGACTGAATGAAAAACTGCTGGCAGACCTGAAGTAATATTTTGTAGCCGGCTTTAGTGCTACCATCATCGTCTGTTGCGTCGCACACTTGTACGTAAGTTAATTCTATTCGGCAGGTTTACAACAACGCAAAGCCCCTTATCTTTTTTAAAAACCAAAAACTATTGCGGCGCCTTCGGCGCCGCTTTTTTTACTCCAATTGTATAGTATTATTTTTAAAAAAAGTCCCGCATCCCTCACCCTTTTTTCAACCTTTTCAATGCCCGCAGAGCCCAAACCAAAAAAAATACAACCGGTAATTCAGCGGCTGACACCTACCCCTTTTTCAAAGGTTTTTGTGTAGTATGAAGGCAGCATTTCTCTTTTTTGCAATAAATCAAATTGTTAAAGCAGCTTCCCTTAACCCTAAACCCTTAAACCCTTAATCTCTTAAACACCTAAACACCTAAACCCTTAAACTCTCTAAACCCTTAAACCCTTAAACTCTCTAAACCCTTAACCCCTTAATCTCTCTAAACACCTAAACACCTAAACCCTAAACCTCTCACATTTCTATCCCAATTTTTCGCATTAAGATGGCGGCATTCAAACTTTTGCAAACACCTTTTTTCAGTTTGTAATCAAAGTACAAATCATCTTCGTTTGCCACCTGCACATCAAAATGGTAATTCTCAATGGCCTCTGGAAATTGTTCACTCAGTTGAGCAAGCGCTACATCGTGCGTAGCTAGCACTGCAACTGTTTCTTCCCTTATTAGTTGTTTCATCAAAGCTTTAGAGCCTGCGTGGCGGTCAAGTGAATTGGTGCCACGCAGTATTTCATCCAGCAAAATAAGGAGCGGTCCGTGCTGTCGCACTTCATCAATAATTGATTTTAATTTTTTTAATTCGGCATAAAAAGTAGAAGTGTTTTCCGACAAGTCATCGGCAATGCGCATGCTGCTCATCAACTTCATTGGCGAAATTAAAAATGCTTCGGCACACACCGGAGCACCCATCTGCGCAAGCAAAAGATTTACTCCAAGGCTCCTTAAAAAAGTGCTTTTACCCGCCATGTTCGAGCCTGTTATTAAGGCAATTTTGCCTTGTCCTTCTATATCAAAATCAGAGGTTACCCGTTCCGCCGCCGGCAGCAATGGATGCCCAATGCCTTGCCCTTTTAATAAACAGTAATCTGTACTAAACCCGGCAAAAACCCACTGCGGCTGGTTGAAATGCAGTGTTCCTAAACTAATCAACACTTCGGCTTCGGCAATGGCGGAAAACCAATGCGGCACGCTGGTTCTGTTTTTTTCTTTCCATTTATTTAATGCTTTTGCCTGGCGTACATCCCACAACAAAAATGGATTTATTATAAAGAATAAAAACATGTTCAGCCGCAGATCAAATCGGCCTAAAATAACCTTTAGCTTTTTAATTTCATCAGAAGCCTTTTGGGAAGAAAGCCCAATTTTGGTTTGGTGTTTTTTTAGCAATAAAGACACAAACATTTGTTGCTCCAAACTGCTGATTAATTTTTGTAACCCATCGGTTTGGGCCACAATGCGCGAAAGGTTTGCGTGCAATTGAATTACTTTTTTACTTTGCGCACCGGCATATAAAAAATAAAGCAAAAACAAAAAAGAAAAAATAGCGGGTGGCAAATACCCAAGTGTGGCTGCAACAGCCGAAGCAATAGTACCGGCAGAATACAAGTGCACAAACCAACTCCAATAAGGTTTTGTAAAGGGCGCCTCTTCGTTATTCAACCAGTCTTCCATGCGTTGCTGCATACGCAAGGTGAGGCTTGCTTGGGCAGCAAACGCCTGAAACTGATGCCGCCATTGGTGTAAACCCGCTAATTCTTTTGCTGATTCCTGCCACTCTTTTATGGCGTCAACAGGCAGTGGGTGCAACATGTTCGCTGCAAATAATGTTCTGCCTTGTTCAGTAGAACAGCGGTTTATGTATTGAAATAGAGAAGCAGGCCCAAAGAGGTCCAAATCTTCGGCATAAGGATGCAGCTGAGGCGCAAATGAACCTCCGTTGAACCGGTGTTGAAACTGATGGTCCAAAATTTTTAATTCTTCCTCGTTTATAGCAATGAGCTGGCTGGTATTTGCAATTGCTGTATTGTTTGATGTATCGGTGTGCAGCAATATTAAAAACAGAACACCGCCCGATGCCAGTACTATTAAGCCTACCGAAAGGCTTGTGTTGAACGCGAAGTAGGCAAACACGCCAGTTGCCACTACAAGCACCAGTCGCGCCCATCCAAAAAAAGAACGTTTTTTTTGTAATTGTTTTAAAAAGGTGTTATGTTTCTGTAGTTGAGCGTTATAAAAGGCAGTTGGCGTTAAGTCAGTCATCGTTAAAAATTGCGGTGCGAAGATGGGAACTAATTCTTAATGCTTCTGGCAAAAAGCCCGCTATCCCCCACTGCGGGACTGGGTCGTTTCCTTTTTAGAAGGGTAAATAGCTTCTATTAAAAACGCAAGCGCCACCAGCCCCAGTGCGCCAATAGCGTTCATCCACAAAAAACTAATGTCGGGCAAACCTTTTAAAAAGGGTATCTGCTCGTTAAAAAACAGCGCCACCACAAAAGCTTCCATAATTACAGCGGCAATAAACGTGGCGGTTCCACCAACCCTTTTACAATAAAAAGCCACTAAAAATATTCCTAAAATAACACCATAAAAAAGCGACCCTAAAACATTCACTGCTTCAATTAAACTCTGACCTAAATTATTTGCAAACTGCGCCACCACAATGCAAAAAACGCCCCAGCCGGCGGTGTACCACTGCGACACTTTATATTCGTTGAAAGGCTTTTCTTTCCCTCTGATGCGTTGATGAAAATCAACAACTGTGCTTGCTGAAAGCGAGTTTAACGCCGCCGCAATAGAACCCCAGGCTGCTAAAAATATAATGGCAATTAATAACCCTTTTAAACCAGAAGGAAGGTATTGTTTTACAAAAGAGAGGAATACATAATTGGTATCGTTTGTGTCTTTTCCGCTTACCTTTTGACTTAAGGTTTTAAACTGGCTCCGGTATTCCTCGGTTTGGAAATTTAAGGTTCTTAATTGGCCGGAAACCGCATTTGTGGTATCCATTTTTTGTGCCTTTTCAATGGCAACAAACTGCGCAACGGCTGCCTGCTTTAATTGTGAAACCGAATCGTATTTTACTTGCAATTGCTGAAGCGAATCTTTGTAAGGCGACGTTCTGGCGTCATCTACCAGCGTAGAATTAAATGAAAGCGGTGCCGAATTAAACTGGTAAAAAGAAAAGATCAACACTCCAATTAGAAGAATAAGAAATTGCATTGGAATTTTTACTAATCCATTCATCAATAAGCCCAGCCTGCTTTCTGTGTTGTTTTGTGCCGTAAGGTAGCGGCCCACTTGCGATTGATCGGTTCCAAAGTAAGAAAGTGCCAGAAAAAAGCCACCAATAATGCCGCTCCAAATGTTGTACCGGTCGTTCCAGTTAAAACCATTTTCTGCCCTGCCGGTAGTAATTACATTTAGCTTGCCCAGCTTGCCTCCTACATTTAACGCATCGGTAAAGCCCACACCTTCTGGTAGTTGATGCACTACCATATAACCAGCCATAAACATAGCGCCGAATATAATAAACAGTTGAATTTTTTGCGTGTACGCAACCGACTTTGCACCACCGTTTACCGTATAAATAATTAGCAATCCGCCCATGATTATGTTGGTCCAAAACACGTCCCAACCAAAGAGAGAAGAAAGAATAATTGAGGGCGCGTAAATAGAAATTCCGGTGGACAGCCCACGTTGTAATAGAAACAAAAAAGAGGTTAGCGTTCGTGTTTTATTGTCGAAACGATTTTCTAAATACTCATAGGCTGTGTACACTTTTAAACGGTTAAAAATGGGCACAAAAGTTATGCAAATGACCACCATAGCCAGCGGCAGACCAAAATAATATTGCACAAAACGCATTCCGTCTGCGTAAGCTTGTCCAGGACCGGAGAGGAAGGTAATAGCGCTGGCCTGCGTGCCCATAATGCTTAACAAAACAAGGTACCAGGGCATGCTTCTATTCGATAGAAAATACCCTTCCAGGTTTTTGGTTGTGCGGCTTTTGTACAATCCGTAAAGGATAATGCCACCAAGGGTTACTGCAATTACCAGCCAGTCGAGTAGCGTCATGAAAAATGTTTAGTAAGCCGCCAGAAAAGAAAAATCAAAAGGGCTAAAAACAAAATAACAAATACATACCATTGATTCCAGCTCCTAAAAAGAGGAACTTTTTCTTTATGTTTTTCCATGATGTTTTTTCGATGTTTGTAACTGCTTTTTGCTCTTTTTGAGACCTTGCATTTTTCCGCATTCAATTTGAAACGGCATCAACAGATTTTAGAATCATGTTGTAGAACCGGCGCCCTTCTTACCAAAAAATGTTTAAATGCCCGCTCCGCCCAGTAGTTCTAATTCTTGTCCTTTCTCTGGTGGTCCGTCCAAAAGTGGCATGGCTCTACTAATTAATTCTTTTACACCATTAACTTTTAGCGAGTTATCGTGATCTTCTTTACGCTCCCAAATTTCCGTTACAAAAACTGCATTTTGCTCCATTTTATCTTTACCAATTACATACAACTTACAGCCTTTGGCGGTTGCTACAAGTTTTGAGGCTTCCATTAAAATTTGGGCAAGTTCTTCTGCCTTACCGCTTATCGCCGATAATTTTCCCTGAAGTAAATACATACGTTTTAATTTTGTTTTGTAAAATCTATCGGTTTTTTAGCAGCCTAATAGACAATAATCCCAGCGCCAAACCAATTAATAATCCAATGCGCACATTTCTAAATAAAATTCCCAAACCAATTCCTAACAACAGCAAAAAAACAAACGAAACGCCTTTCCGCTTTTTATCTCCCCTTTCTATCATCATTACATTTGTTTTTGTTGATTGAGTGCAATTAAATTTGCCAGCAACCGAAATGCACCCGGCACTCCAGCGGGCAATTCTCTAAAAAATACAAGCCCGGTGTATGTAAAAAAGCCTTTTCCGTAAGGCGCAATAATCAAACTTCCGCTATCGCTTTTTTCGCCGGGGTCAACCATTGAAAATATTGGCCTGAAAGCTTTATCAAATGCTGTTGCATGGTAAATACTTCGTTCCTGTATCCAACCGTCAAAATCCTTGTGTGTAATTTGGTTGGGAAAGTTTAGTACCGGGTGGTTTGGTTCTAAAAAAGTTACATCAGCCCCTTCGTTTGTAATCCGGTTCCGGCTAATGCCAAAATCGTAAGGACCAATTTTTGCCCGCACAGGGCCAATGTTATTGCTGGTATTGTATTGCACAATAAGGTTGCCGCCCGTGCGAACATAGCTCATTAGTTTATCGTGTTGTGCATTCAGCCATTCGTTGGTATTATAAGCCCGCACGCCGGTAATTATTGCATCAAACTGTTGCAGGTTTACATTGCTTAACTCGGTGGGGCCTAAAAGTGTTACCTCGTAGCCCATTGTTGTTAGCGCTTCGGGCACTTTATCGCCGGCACCAGCAATATATCCAAGCTTTTTTCCTCTGGTTTTAATGTCGCTATTCATCAACTTTACCGCATCGGTATAAAAATAATCAATGTACGGAATGTGGTCGTACCTAATGGAAGAAAGCGCTAACGTATCGGGGCTGTTTGCTCCTAGTTGAATATACGGAAAAGCAAGCGCGGCGGAAGAGGCGCTTTGTACCGGCACCTTAAACTCAAACGTTTTAGACGACCCTTTTTTATAGGTTTGAGCTTTGTCTATTTTTACTAATTTATTTTTGTTTATACGCAATCCTGCTTCCGCTGGCGTTGCTGTAACATCTTTATTTGCAGTTACCAAAACAATTGTCTTATTAGCCTCTTTATGTAACAACAGCAGGGAAGGCTCTGTTTGAACCAGCACTTGAGGCATCACTATAAAAGGTTGGTATAATTCGCCCCGAACGGGATCTGTAAACTTATAACGCACGGGTTTTGAAAAAACGAAATCTTCGCCTTCAATGGTTATCTCAAACTGCGCTGTAAAGGCAGGTTCCACATCGGGTTTGCCAATATCCTGCTGAGCCCCAACTGTAAAATATCCTTCGGCCATCTTTTGTTTTAGCCAGTACGGTTGTGTAATGGCAATCGAATCGGACACGTACATTGATTGTCCAAAATTTAAATTTTTGTTTTTGGATAGTGCCGTATTCAAGCTTGTGTCTCTTTTGTTTACCACTACCTTTTTTAAAACAATTTTTCCACCCAGGCGAGCATTTACCGAAAAATTAAAGCGAGCCGAATCTGTCTGCGCCACGTACGGCTCGGTGGTAAATGCGTCTAACCAAAGCCCGCTTGCCTGTTCAATAAGGGTTGCCGTTTCTTTTAATTTCACATCTCTCCAATACCCTTTTGGCAAGGTTTTCAGGTTTTTGTAAATAGCTACTAATTGCGGCACACTTGTTTGCGGCCTTAAAAAGTCATACGATTTAATCAGTTGTTCAATTTGGGTTGAAACAGCATCGCTTCCTTCCACGCGGCTCCAATTCACGGGTATATTTTCAAACAAACTTTTAACCGGCCCGCTTCCGCCAATGGCGGAAAAATACTCCAGCGATTCACCTCTCGACCGGGGCACACCAAAGCCCTGGCTTTTATGCTGGCTACGACTTTCAGCGGCAATTTCGCCCAAGCTTTTTCCCAGCACCGGATTGTAAGCGCCCACATCTATTTTTAATTGATCTTCCCGCTGCGTATTGTTGCCGCCAAAATTAAACGTGTTCCAAAGCAAGCGTGTTGTCTGCCAGGGTTCTACCCATTTTAGCTGCTCTGGAAAACGGGCGGGATCGGCGGCGGCCCTAAATGCTTCGGCCGCTAAAATAGCCGATGCGGTATGGTGTCCGTGGCCTCCTTCGCCAGTGGTTGGGAAACGCGTAATAATCACATCGGGGCGGGTTTGGCGAATAACCCAAACTACATCGGCTAAAATTTTTTCGCGGCCCCATTTTGAAAAAGTTTCTTCAGGGGTTTTCGAAAAACCAAAATCATAAGCTCGCGTAAAATACTGTTCGGCACCATCAATGCGACGTGCCGCCAACAATTCCTGTGTGCGAATTAATCCTAATTCAATCCCCTGTTCGTTGCCAATTAAGTTTTGTCCGCCATCGCCGCGGGTGAGCGATAAATAGCCTGTTTTATACAAACCATCTTTCGAAAGCCAGGTAAGCAGACGGGTATTTTCATCATCGGGGTGTGCGGCAATGTACAAAACCGATCCTAAAACCGACAGCTTTTTAACGCCCAGGTAAATTTCGGCCGATGTGGCCGGCGCCTGGGAAAGAGCACTTGAAAAATGAAAAATCCAAAATAAAAAAAAGGGGAAAATGCGTTTCATGCTGGTGTACTTCCTTTCTGTTTTTACTGTAAAATAGTTTGCTGCTACCCCTTTTTAGTACCTTTTTAGGTAAAAGCTAAAGTGTTTATTACCACCCTTTTTTGAACCTTTCGATGCCATTTTTTTGGCGTATCCCTTCGGGTCGGGCTTTTCGCTCTAAGTCCGCGCCGCCAGCGGCTGGCAGCTTGCGGGCTTTCCGCTTCAATCCCTTACGCAGGCAGTCGCTTAAACGCGGCCATTCTGCACCCCTTTTTTACATGTTTTTCTTTGTTTTAGTTCATGTCCGCACCAGCCAAACTTTTGTGCTAAAAAACCTTTAAAAAAGGGTGTTTGAGTTTCCCTACCATCAATTTAAAAATGAGAACAAAATGAGTTTACGATGTTCATGTTTTCTTCTTTGCCTTTTTGTGCCCTCACTGTTGTAACAACACCAACAATCAACAATCAACTATCAACTATCATCTGCCAACTGTCATCTATCCACTGTCAATTGTCATCTGTCAACTCCAACTACTGTCCCACTAAAAACACCGCGTTGCTAAACATTAGTTTACCGTTTTCCCAAAACGACCGGAAGAGCACATTATCGGCCAGGTAAGTAACATTCCCGCGGCCAATATTCTGCGTACCAAAAAGAACTCCATCCTGCAGTTTGTTAATGAGTTTAGAACCTACAACACCCGCTGTTTGTTTGTCTTTTTTCAGCACACCAACGTTCCATCCGCCTTCTTTAATAAAGTCGTAAATAGCATCATCCTGCTTTAGTGTGTAGTAATATTTTGGATACCCAAATGCCAGCGGGTGCGTATTGTCTAATTCTACTTTAAAAATAGAACCCGGTGTTAGGTTTGGAAGAAAATCGCGTTCGCGGTCTTCAAATTTTTTAAGGGCTTCGTAGGTGTTATTGGTATCGGGCTGGTCTGCACTTTTCTTTGATTTCAAAGCCCAATCTTTTTTTGAAAGCTGCGCCACGGCACTCTCTAAAGCAATAACGTTTCCGCCTCCGTCAATCCAGTTTTTAAAAGTTTCGGCTTGTGCTTTATCGTTCAAAAACCGGTAGTTTCCATCCGGCAAAATTACCACGTCGTAATGGCTCCAATTTGTTCGGCCAAAGTCGGCTGCGTTAATCAGCGTCAGTGGGTAATCTATTTGTTGATCGAAAAAATGCCACACTTCGCCGGCAGCGTTGGGGTTCACCCCTTCGCCGGTAATAAGTGCTACGCGTCGCTTTTTTAAATTGTGCACTTTAGAGCTTCCAAAATCGGCACCTTTATCTACAAAGCCACTGCTGATGGGTGTTAACGTTACTTTATTGCTATTGGCTGCCTTTTCTACTTCACTCCAAAGGTTTGCGTAATACTGATTGCTTGTTTTTAGCACGATGACGGCGCCCCTTTCAAAGCTTTGTCCGCTAATTTCAAACGGCTGCTCGTTGTAGCGCAGTTTAATGCCTTTTTGTAGTAACTGGCCTACCAACTTCACGCTTTGCAGCCCTGTCCAGGGAATTACATAACCATACTGGCTCGTAACATTGGCAGCGCCATTAGGAGTAAACACCGATGTAGCTTCGCCCGTAAGCCCAACAGGTTGCCGCGTGGCATAAGCTTGCACTCCGTAAACGTAAGGCAGCGCCCAGGCAGTTATATCGTAGGTATTGGAATCAACCACCACTGTACTTGGCTCGAACAAAACCTTGGTTAACACTCCTTTTGGTTGTGCTACCGGTATAATAATATCATTACCGGTTATCGAAAAGTTTTCGTCTTTACCGCTGTTGTAACTCAGTCCACGGTAATTGCCGCCCTTGCCTGTACCGTATTGAATACCGTTTTTTGTAAGTAAAGTTAATAGCGCATCAATCCTTTGTTGATCGTTAGGGGTTCGTTTTATTACAAAAGACTTATACTCTCCTAACCCGTTTTTATTTACCGTGCTGTAAAATTTTTCAAATTC
>JBBSRB010000104.1:0-11042 GCA_038243445.1 Chitinophagales bacterium
AGGGTGTTGCTCTTGCCTATCGGTTATGTTGAAACATTCAAAAAAGGGGTCAGTAGCAGTTGCTAAAGCAAAAAATATAATTCTACTCAGCATCGTAAATTTACTATTGCAAATGTAAAAAACACGCAGTAGGTTTGTTTCATAATCCGTTTTTAAAAAATTCACTTTCCAAAAAAAACCACTGCGGGTGTGCTGGTTTTAGAAAAACATCTACCATCCTGCTTTAAGCCCCTTTCCTTACAAAAGCCATTTTCGCTTATCCAATAGCTTATGAGTTTTAATCAACTCTTAATCTACCCTTTTATGAAACAAAGACGTGCCTCTTTAAAGCAAACAATCAGTACTAAAGATCATGGAAAAGACCTGTATGATGCGCTTCTTTTCTTAATTTCAATAACGGCGGTACTTTGGTACTTTAATGTATAGTGGGTATAATAAGGCCTTATGGTGCTTTACGGTTTCCTTCTATTTCTTCCGAACAACGATCTATAAAATCCTTGGCAAGCTTGTTTATTTTGTACCCGTCTGTAGGCTTTGTGTAAAAGCTGGCTCCATAACGTTCAGCAAATGCAGCGTCCGCAGGCATTGCCGAAGTGGTAAAAAGCATTATGGACACTTTTCTAAAACGCGGAGATTGCCTAAGCTTTACCAGGGTCTCTTTCCCGTTAAGCCGGGGCATATTAATATCTAAAATAATAAGGCAGGGAGCAGGCTTGGCTTCGGGCAGGTTATTGAGGTATAATAAAGCTTCGGCACCATCGTTTACGGTTACCAGTTCCACATCGTGCCGGCAACCGGCAAACGCTTCTTTTACTAATTGTAAGTCATCCATATCGTCATCGGCATAGAGAACAATATGTTTCGGCGATTCGGGTGTAGTCATGGTTGCTTGCTGCAAAATTACGGCAACAAGCTATTTAATATGAAGCCACTACAAAATAATTTTTATAAAAATAATGAAAGCCATTGTTCGTACATGCAGCAAATAGTACTGCTTTCCAAAACGCCTGTTTAGTAGCAGTACAAAAAAAAGCTGGTTTTTTTTCACCCTTTTTTAAACCTTTGAAAAAAAAAAGAGTTTAACAACACCAGGTAGCGCAACCAAAATAGTGTGGTGGGCGTCCTGTTCAAACAACCAAAAACACAAAGTATCTTTTTAAGAATATTGCGTAAAAAAAGTTGCAGAAAACTACCGGGCAAAAATCTAAAGCTTTAAAAAATAAAATGATGACAAACAATTTATTTACCCATTTTAAAACAGGTTTCCAAACATTGTTGTTACCAATATAAATATCGGCACGGTTTTTAAAACTCATGAGTAGAGTAGGAAGTTGTTATGCCAAAAGTTTTCAAAAGTGTCCATTTATAAAAATAAAATTTCGAAATTGTGAAAATGATATTTTAATAGTAGCTTTATCGCCGAATTAGAGTGTACTGAACCTACTTTATCCTTCTTCTTTATTCCTCTGAACAACCACCAATCCAACCATTCCGCTTTGCTATTCTTTCACTATCCTTTTTGAATTACAAATAACAAATCCTTTTCTCTGTTGATTGAACTTGTTCAGCAGCTATCCAATGCCCTTGAAGTGCCATAGTCCATACAGCATGATATACCGCTTTTAATCAAGGTAATCAAACCCCTATTGTACTATGAGCAAGCGAATTGTAAGTGTTAGCAGCAACAAAGCCATGAATTATTTGTTGGAAACTATTTTTAAGAAAGACTTTCAACTGATCCCGGTGTCGAATGTGGTTCATGCCATGCATCAACTAAAAACCGATTCGGGCATTGAATTGATAATTGTAGATGTAGATTATGACTCTAAAAGAAGTTGGGATTTAATTCAACATATCAAAACCAGCAGAATGTATCTGCTTCCGGTTGTGGTGCTGGCAACCGCCAACAACGAAATCATTGAAAAAAATTGTTACGAATATAATATTGAAGAAACGTTTTTTAAGCCATTTAATCCGGCAGACCTTGTAAACGCAGTGAAAGCAACAGTAAGCAGTAATGCACTAATCCATGCATAATTGCTTTTACCATACTATTAAGCCTAACCCTAACCCTATAACCCTATCATTATGTTAGTTGAAAATTTATTAGACGTACCTGTACACGAAAAGAAACCTTACCTTACTTTAATTGACATTTCGGAGCGAAGCCATTTTACCTTCTTTTATATCGGCGCCAACGAGGTAACCATTAAATTCCTCTCGCAAACGTTTAAATCGGGCTTTTCTGCCTCCACTTTTGAGGAAGCAAAAAGTATTGCTTTTTCACCCGACTTTTTAGAAGAAACTCCCGATGTTATTTTTTTAGATGTACCGTTTGTAGAAAGCGATATGATTTCGTTTAATCAATTTTTAACTTCCGGCGCCTACCTTAATATTCCGGTTGTGTATAACGAAAAGCAACTGCCTAAAGGCGGACGACTATCGAAGTACAATTCGTTAATTGATGATGCCTTTGACATTTTAAACAGCCGTGTAGATTATGGAAATAAGGTAGCATTTTTAAAAGAATCGAAAACGTATCATTGCAATTACAAGCAGGAAAAGCACTGCAGCCAGCGGGAGACCCTTTTGAAGGCCTTTTCATGTTATTTAAAAAGGGCGCTTGATATTATTATTTCTGCATTGCTGATCATTATTTTATCGCCCTTGTTTTTGCTTATTGCACTGGTGATCAAATTAGAATCGAAAGGTCCCATTTTTTATAATGCAAAAAGAGCCGGTAAAGGGTTTAAGGTGTTCAACTTTTATAAGTTTCGGTCTATGGAAGTAAATGCCGATAAAAAGACTGAAGTCATGAGCCAGCTCAACCAATACAATGTAGACTGCAAGGGACCAATATTTTTTAAAATATCTAACGACCCGCGTATTACCAAAGTGGGCAAAATCTTGCGCAACAGCAGCCTGGATGAACTTCCGCAATTATTTAATGTTTTAAAGGGCGATATGTCGCTTGTAGGCAACCGCCCCTTACCCTTATACGAGGCTTCCACCATGACAACCAACGAATTTGTTGAACGTTTTATGGCACCATCGGGCATTACAGGGTTATGGCAAATTAAAAAGCGCGGTAAGTCCAATATGTCTGTTGAAGAAAGAATGAACCTGGATATAACTTATGCCCGTAAATCGAGCCTTGTATATGATTTTTGGATCATGGCTAAAACACCTGCAGTATTATTGCAAAAGGAAAATGTATAAATAAATTCCGGCGCACTAATTATCTTTGTTCTTCCGTACCCCTCTAAACGTTAACTGAATGCTGAAAGAAAATACCCCGCTGGTATCAATTGTTACTCTAAACTGGAATCAAACAAAAGTTACCTGTGAGTTTTTAGAGTCTTGCCGTAAACTTACCTACACCAATTTCGAAATACTGGTTTGCGATATGGGTTCGGATGAAGACCCAACCGATTACATTAATGCTCAAGGCTACCCCAATACACATGTACTAAGAAGCCCGGAAAACCTGGGCTTTACAGGAGGCAATAACTGGGGTATGCGCCAGGCAAAAGGCGATTTTGTTTTTATTGTAAACAACGATACAGAAGTTACACCCAATTTGCTGACGGTGCTTACTGAGCCTTTTTTTAAGGATTCTTCCATTGGCGTTACCTGCCCTAAAATTAGGTATTATCACCATCCTGATGTCATCCAGTACGCGGGCTTTAACCCTATTAATATGTACACTGGCCGAACCACATCGGTTGGCAGTATGGAGGTAGATAAGGGCCAGCACGAGACCCCCGGTTATACCCACGGCGCGCATGGGTGTGCCATGATGGTAAAAAAAGAAGTGATTGACAAAGTGGGCATGTTCCCCGAAAAGTTTTTTATCTACTATGAAGAGTGGGATTGGAGCTCCCGGATTTTAAAAGCCGGCTATAAAATATTTTATCAGCCCAAAGGATTGATTTTCCATAAAGAATCTATCTCAATGGGTAAGCAAAGTGCCCTTAAAGTTTATTATCATACCCGCAACCGCATTTTATATATGCGAAGAAACACCTCAGGCTTGCAATTCTCCGCCTTTATTACGTTCTTTGTTTTGTTCACAGCTCCAAAAGCAGCCGTTAAGTTTGCTTTAAAACGGCAGTTCCCACACTTAAAGTCGTTTATTCGGGGAACTGTTTGGAACTTGAAAACGTCTAAATATTCCGGCGTAAATTAAAATATTCGTTTAAAAAATTATTATAATGATTAAGTCTTTAATTACCGGAGGCGCCGGTTTCATTGGATCGCATGTAGCAAAGCAATGTTTAGCTTTAGGTCATCAGGTTGTAGTGCTGGACGATTTAAGTGGGGGGTTTGAAGACCACTTGCCCGAAGGAGTTCTATTTGTACATGGAAGCATTACCGACGAAAGCCTGGTTCAGGAACTTTTCGAAGAGCACAAATTCGAGTATGTTTATCATTTAGCCGCTTATGCAGCCGAAGGGTTGTCGCACTTTATTCGTCGTTATAATTATAATACAAATCTTATCGGCAGTATCAATCTGATTAACGAGTCGGTGAAACACAAAGTAAAATGTTTTGTATTTACCTCTTCGATAGCTGTTTATGGTGCCGGGCAACTTCCAATGACGGAAGATACCGTACCAAGCCCTGAAGATCCGTACGGCGTATCTAAATATGCAGTAGAGCTGGATTTAAAGGCGGCTCACGAAATGTTTGGTTTGAACTACGTGGTTTTCCGCCCGCATAACGTGTACGGTGAAAATCAAAACATTGGCGACAAATACCGCAACGTAATTGGTATTTTCATGAATCAAATTATGCAGGGCAAGAGCCTCACTATTTTTGGAGATGGTACCCAAAGCCGCGCCTTTAGTTATATCGACGATGTAGCTATTCCGATCGCTAAATGTGTAAACATTCCAGAATCATACAACAAAGTATTTAATATTGGAGCTGATAAACCCTACAGTGTAAACGAACTGGCTACAGTAGTTTGCAACGAGTTTGGCGTTGAGCCAAACATCAACTATTTAAATGCCCGGAACGAGGTGTTGCACGCCTATTCGGACCATACAAAAGCGCACAGAGTGTTTGGAGCTCCAACCGGTATAGACTTGAAGGAAGGCATTTCCAAAATGGCTGAATGGGCGAAGAGGGTAGGTGCCCGGCAAGGTCAGGAGTTTGAAAATATAGAAATTACAGAAAAACTGCCCGACGGTTGGGGAATTGTTTCCAAAAAAGCAGCGGCTGTTATTTAGTGAACATGGCTATAAATCAAAAAATTCGAATATTGCAGGGTATTCGGCAAGGCAAAATTGGTGGCGGAGAAAGTTACCTGCTAAGCCTTGTAGAAAACCTTGACCGCGAAAAGTTTGAGCCGGTAGTTGTTTCTTTTACCGACGGGCCAATGGTGGAGCGGCTCAACAGCCTGGGTATTATAACGCATGTAATTTATACGGAAACTCCATTTGATTTTCGGGTTTGGAAAAAGGTAAAGCAACTGATTATCGACGAAGAAATTGATGTGGTACACGCCCACGGCACCCGCGCCAACTCAAATATGTTTTGGGCCGCAAAACAAACAAAAAAGCCCCTCGTTTATACCTGTCATGCCTGGTCGTTTCATTTAGACCAAAATTGGGTGAAAAAGCGCCTGCGCATTATGGGTGAGCAGTTTTTAACCGGACAAGCAGATGTAAATATATGCGGTTCGCAGGCAAACCGAAATACCGGAAAAGAACTCTTTAAAAACTTTGAGGCTGTGGTTATTAATAATTCAATTGATCCTGAAAAATTTAACCCGTACGGCGAGTACAAAAACATACGGAAAGAGCTAAATATTAGTGAAACCGACATTGTAATAACATCAATCGCCCGCTTTACAGTTCAGAAACAGCCCCTAAAACTCATTGCGGCTTTTTTCGAGGTTTGTAAACAACTGAACAATGTAAAGCTATTAATGGTAGGAGATGGGGAGCTGCGGCCACAAGTAGAACAGCTCGTAAAGAAACTGCAGCTTTCTGGAAAAGTAATTCTCCAGCCTTTTCGTCAGGATGTACCGGATCTGCTTGCAGGTTCGGATATTTTTGTGCTTCCTTCCTTGTGGGAAGCGTTTCCAATTGCTCTTTTGGAAGCAATGTCTATGGGCAAAGCCGTAATCGGAACGAACGTAGACGGTACTCCGGAAATGATTAAGGATCAAGAGAACGGATTATTGCTCGAGTTGAAAGACTTGGATAAAACATTACCGAAAGCCCTTGTTAAGTTAAGTTTAGATAAAAATTTGCGAGAGACCTTGCAACGGAATGCTATAAAAAGCATCTATAACACATACAATGTAAAAACTTTAGCCCAAAAGAACGAAGATGTGTACCGATTATTGTATGAGAATCAGAACCCAAAATCTTGGACAAAGCCATTGCAAGCCACGCCGTTGGAATATGTTAATTGAAAGTAAACTGTTGAAAAAAAAGGGACTTTAGTAGTATAAGTAAATTTTTTTTTATACCTTTCCTTTCGATTTCCTTACGAACCTACAAACTTAATTGTCCTTCTTAATTTCCTTTGAAAGCAAACCGCCACCTCTATCTGCAAAGATTTTAAGGCCTGTGTCCATCATCGGGTCTCCACATTCTATTTCAAACCGCTTTTTAATTACTTATTAAAGTGCCAACGATGAAACTATTGCTACGCGTTTTGCCTGGATTTTTATTCTTAATTATAGGGGCAGGCTTTGGCCCTTTAAGCGCACAAACCAGTGTGTTTAGTCCTACCGATCCTATAGTTACGTATAACCCCAGTTCTCCACCCACAAAACCTGCTTCGGGTCAAGTGGGTAAATGGGTGCGCACTCCACGGGTTTCGTTTAGCACTACCTCGTTTAAGAGTTATATATACAATAACATGCCTTTTAGATTAAAGTACCCTAAAAACTACGATCCGGCAAAGAGTTATCCCATTTTAGTTTTTTTTCATGGTAAAGGCGAATTTGGAACTATTTACGATAACGAATACCAGTTATACCTTGGTGGGCAGCAACACATCAGGGCGGTAGATGAAGGACGATTTAATGGCTTTTTGCTTTATCCTCAAAGCCAGGCTGAATTCTGGGCCGACGGAACTGTTGGTTTAATTGTGAAATTGATTGAAACGATTATGGTGCCTCAGTTAAATGTAGACCCTTTCCGTATATACGTAAACGGATTATCTGCCGGAGGCAACACCACCTGGGGCTTTTTACGAAACTTTCCTAAAACGGTAGCAGCTATTACTCCAATTAGCTCTGCCTATCAATCCTATTCCGACGAGGTTCAGCAATACAAATACACTCCAATATATCATTTTCAGGGTGGTTTAGATGATGCTCCATCGCCAATTGCTGCCAGAAAATTGGGAAACACTATTTTAAACGCCGGAGGTAATTACAAATACAGGGAATTTGCAAGTCAGGGGCATTCCTGTTGGAATGTAGCCTGGGCAGACGGAGATTATTTTCCTTTTTACAACAGAGCGCATAAAGCAAACCCATGGCCTGCATTTGGTAAAGCAGATTTTTGTGCTGGCGAAGCTATAAACACAACCTTAGGCGTAACAGCCGGTTTTGATGGATACGAGTGGAGAAAAAATGGGCTGCTTATTGCAGGTGCCAACAGCAACGAACTGGTAGTTACAGAGGTAGGTACTTACGATTGCCGGATATTAAAAGGCACAAGGTGGTCTGTGTGGTCCCCTACGCCTGTTGCAATTAAACTAAAAGCAACCATAACACAACCAACCATAAGGGTTTCAGGCTTAGCAAGCCGTCATCTTCCTGCACCCGATGGCAGCACAACCGTACCGCTGGAAGTATATAGCGGTTATGAAACGTATAACTGGCAAAAAGAAGGAGATGCAACTATTTTAAGCACCACCCGGTATTTTACAGCTACGGAACCCGGGAACTATTTAATGCAGGTAACAGATAAGTTTAGCTGCCAAAAAAACACTTTTAAGATAGATGCGGAAGACTACATAAACCAGTCGGGAACAATTCAGGCTGTTACTTCTGATATAGGCGGCGGTTTAAAAGTAGACAACATCGACCTGGGTGATTTCATGGAGTACACGACAACTATTGCCACTGCCGGAACTTATACCTTTACTGCCCGCATTGCTACCCAGGCTACCGGAGCTCAGTTTCAGGTAATAGGAGCCGGTGGAACAGTATTGGCAATAGTAAATATACCAAATACAGGAAGCGATGAAACCTGGAGCGAAGTAAATGCCACCATTCAACTGCCATCAGGATCACAAATAATCCGCTTGCAGTCCACTGCTGCTCCAAGGTGGGACATTAACTATTTTCAGCTAACAGGCGTTAATGCCGGAAGTTTTGCTAATGTAATCTCGGTTGTAGATGCAAACGGAATAAATCCTCCGCCCCCTATTTCTAACCTGGTGGCAAACTCTGTTTCAAAAAGCTCGGTACAGCTTACCTGGAACCAGGAGGGCAGTCCGGCATACAACGAAACCGGTTTTGAAGTTTATCAGAGTACCAGTTCCAACGGCTTATATACACTTGTTGCCATTTCAGCAGCAAATGCCACTGGCGCTACCATTAATAATCTGGAGCCCGGAACGTTTTATTATTACAAAGTAAGGGCAGTTAATAACACCGCGGCTTCCGCAGTTTCCACTCCAGCTTCGGCTTCCACGCAGGCAGATACCACACCGCCAACAACGCCTGCCAATCTGAGGCTAGGCGCCATCAGCAAATCTTCAATCAGACTTTACTGGGACAAGGCTACAGACGATGTAGGTGTGGTGAAATATGATGTTTATGTAAATGGTGTTAAGTCGAATGTTACCAGTGGTATTGATATGTACGTTTACAACCTGGTGCCGGCTACTACCTATTCTTTCACCGTAAAAGCGCGGGACTTGGCTGGTAATTCTTCTGCTGCCAGCAATGAAATAATTGCAAACACCAAAACAGGTACAAATGTCGCCGACCCGTCAATGCTTCCAGCAAGCGGGGATAACTTTTCGGTTTACCTCAATCTTAATCTTGATGACCCTGCAGCAACTCCCTGGAATAATATGAATGTATTGCCAAGTGCTGATGACGTTACCAATAATTTAAAAAATTATGCAGGTAGCTACACAGGTATTAAAATGACTATTGTTGACAACTTCTCGGGGTATAATGCAGGTGGAATGAATACAGGAACAAACTCCGGTGTTTACCCCGATAATGTTTTGCGCTCTGCTTATTATAACGATCAGGGAAATGTTGCTAAACTTAGGGTAGATGGGTTGAGCCTCCGCCACAAATACAGTTTTGTATTCTTAGGCAGCCGAAACGGCGGGGGGGACAGAACGGGTATTTACACCATTGGAAATAAAAGCGTTTCTTTAAACGCTGCCTTGAATACTGGCAATACCGTTCAAATTGATAACCTGGTTCCTGACCTAAACGGTTCCGTTACATTTACGGTTGCTATTGCCCCAGGGGCAATGTTCGCCTACTTAAATTCCTTGGTGATAAAAGGATATCCTGCAGACGCTTCTGCCGGTAACCAGGCGCCTATTGTTAATGCAGGTGTTGATAAAACAATTGCATTGCCTAATAACAGCCTAGCCTTAAACGGAAGTGCAACCGATGCAGACGGAACAATTACAAGCTACAAGTGGACCAGAGCTTCGGGGCCTTCTCAATTTACATTCAGCAGTACTACAGTTGCCAACCCGGTGGTAAGCAACCTCGTTGAGGGAACTTATATTTTCCGCCTTACTGCATCTGACAATGGCGGCCTCACTGCTTTTGATGATATAGAGATTATTGTTAGCCCTGCTCCGCCACCCGCAGGCTCAAAATTTTTGAAAGTAAACTTATATGGTGGTACAAATCCGTATGCCAACGCGGAGTGGAACAACTGGAACGTAAGCAGCAGTTTAAGCTCCGGTGCTTTAAAGTATTCCGATGCCAGCACATCATCAGTTAGTGCTTCTATTAGCAAAAACACCCTGGCAGATAACGGAAGCACTTACGGCAGCGGTATGGCACCTGCAGAAGTGCTGCGCTACAGCTCTTATGCAAACGTTGCCAGAACCCTTACTTTTAGCGGGCTTTCCACCACTAAAACCTACAACCTTGAGCTTTATGCCAGCAGAAACAACAGCGGCAACTCCACTGTATTTACCGCAGGCGGAAGTTCGGTTACTGTTCTTACCGATAAGAACCTGACCAACAAAGCGCTTTTTACCAGTCTAAGCCCTGATGCTTCCGGTAAGCTGGTTGTTGATATTGTAGATGCAAACACCTATAATTACCTCAACGGTTTTATTCTGACCGAACTTGCAGCGCAGCCTGGAGCGCCTACTGCAAATGCCGGTGCCGACAAGAGCATTACCCTGCCCACCAGCACCACTACTTTAAGCGGTAGTGCTACGGATGAAGACGGAACCATAGCCTCTTACAAGTGGACACAACTTTCCGGACCAGCCCCTGCTACCTTCAGCAGTACCACCTCTCCTTCTTCTTCCCTTTCGAACCTGGCAGAAGGAAGCTATACCTTCAGGCTTACAGTAACCGACAACAGCGGGCTCACTGCCTTTGATGACGTTGAAGTAGTGGTAAACCCCGCTCCACCGCCTGCAGGAACAAAGTATGTGCAGGTAAACCTATTTGGAGGCGCTAACCCTTACACCGGAACCGACTGGAACAACTGGAATGTAAGCAGCAGCCTAAGCTCCGGAGTCCTGAAGTACAGTGATGCCACTGCGTCTTCCATAAGTGCAGCATTGAGCAAAAGCAGCGGAGTAAACGATAATGGATCGGCTTACGGCAGCGGCATGGCGCCTGCAGGCGTGCTGCGTTATGCCTCAAACGCCACCGTTTCAAGAACACTTACCATCAGCGGTCTGTCGGCAAACAAAACCTACAGCCTGGAGCTTTATGCAAGCAGAGATAACTATAGCGGAAACTTTACGGTGTTTACCACCAGCGGGGCTTCTCAAAGCATCTCTACTTATAAGAACCTGACCTCAAAGGCTTCTTTCGAAAACCTGACCCCCAACTCTTCAGG
>JBBSRB010000105.1:0-10866 GCA_038243445.1 Chitinophagales bacterium
CAAACCTGGTATTTCCAAAGCCCTGTGTAATGATGTTTCTGTTGTACTGCGAGTAAGAATAAAAGTTTTTACCGGTAGTATCTATTTGCACCACATCATGATATTTTTTTCCCATGTTTGGCGAGTAGGAAATACCCATGTTTGGACGAACTACGTGCCTCAACGCAATTACTCTCGATTTTTTAAATTGAACCGTTCCGTAAAGTGCTGTATTAAAACTTAGGCTTGTAGAAAGCTGGCGGGCAGTGTAAAAACCTTTCGAAAAGGTAGTATCTACTTTTTTTGTACGCTCGTTCCACTCAAGGTCGTACTTGCGCATCATCCACTGCTCCTGGTAACTAATGCCCGGCGAAACTATAATAGCACCATTTGCCACCGGAGGCAACGAAAGTGAAATAGGCAAGCTGTGCGTTGCGCCCAGTTGAGCGGTATCCAACAACTTTTTAAACGTTACAGCCGTATCGTAAAAAGAGATGCGGTTGCGAAACGCACCAGAGTAGCCAATGCCAATTTTCTCGTACCATTTTTCAGCTCCTACACGTTCTTTTTTACGAAAAGGATTGATAGAAGTAACGGTAAAACTGGCGTCGGGCAGGCCTAATTCTACCAAACGAGTGCGGGCATTTTGTGTGTGATTGGCGTTCAACTGCAAATTGTAGGGTTTTCCAGCCCAGGTTTTTGAATAACCTATAGTGGAGTTTAGCTGGTTATTGAAATTTGCATATGGGTCATCAGGTATTAAGCGCTGATATTTTGTGGAACCTGCATTTACGTTGGCTGAGAAATTAGTACCCGGCCGGGCTTTTTGGTCTACGCTATGATTCCAGGCAATATTAAAAGCTTTCGTCTTTGCGTAATCGGGGTCGCCCTTAAAGTTTTCTTTGTTGTTTATAATACCCAGGTTAAAGCCACCGTTGTAACGGTAGCGGCGGCGATAGCTCGATGCCAAATTCAGTGTCCAGCCGCCGTACGAATATAAATCGCCTCTTACAGTAGCATCTACATTATCATTAATTACATGATAATAGCCAAGACCGGTTAGTCCCAGTCCGTATTGCTCGTTTACCGAAAACTGCGGCGGAAGCAGCCCCGAGTGGCGGCCGGTACTTAACGGGTAATAACCAAAAGGTAAATAAATAGGTATAGGCACGCCTTCAAACTCCGGGTGAACAGGACCTGTAACAGCCACCTTGTTGTTTATTACCTTCATTTTATTAGCCCTGAACGCAAAATGCGGCTCATCTAAATTACATGTGGTAAACTGCCCCCGGCTAACAAAAAAGGTGGAGGCGTTTACTTTTTTTGTGGCTTCGCCAATAACATACATTTCACCTTGCTGGGTAAACGTATTATGGGTGAGCCCTTTTTGCGTTTTAAAATTATAGCTAAACCGGTCGCTTTCAAATTTGTTTTCACCTTGTTCAAACCGGGTGCGGGTAATTATATAACCGGTGCTGTCGGCTAATCCATAAGCGGTAACAATATTGGTGCGCTGGTCTATTTCAAGCTTTGGCGCAGTAAGCGTTACATCCTGGTAAATAACCTTTGTTCCGGTATAAAGAAGTATTTTTTTTTCGGGTACAAAAACCACTACGCTGTCGTCGGCGGCATATTCCAGTGGGGCAGATAAGGTATCTTTCGAAATTTTGAGCGAAAAAGTATCCGGTGCGGCCGGCAGCGTATCTGTTAAAAAGTCCAAGTAATTTTCCTTCTCAAAAGGTATTTCTTCACTGTCGCGTAAAATATTTAAGGTGTCGTTGCTTTTTTGGAAAGTATCCTTTAACTTGGCGTTTGCCTTAAACGGGGGCTTTGGTTTTATAGTGTCAAACGTTAAAGTGCTGTAAATATAATCACCGTAAACATGCTTTGCAGCCGCACTGGGCGTTAATGCACAAAACAATGCTAATGTTGCGGTTGCAATAAAAAGTCTTTTTAAACTAAATTTGTGCAAGCCATTCATAATGATGAAAACAAAAGTATGCTTTTGGCTTCTAATGTTTTTGTGAAGGTCCTGTTAACCGTTTAATTAAAGTCCGCTATGCTAAAAAAAACGTCAATCACCCTTTTCTTTCTGTGCGCTGTTACCCTTGCTTTTTCTTTTATAAAACCAACCGGGCAAAAGTCGGTTAAAACCATTATTATAGATGCTGGCCATGGTATGAGAGGAAATGGTAATTATGATGGTGCCAGGGGAACTTATTCGTTTGAAGACGAAATTTGTTATGCCATTTCAAAAGAGCTGGTAAAATCTATCCGGCTTCGGTTTCCGGAAATAAACATTGTTGAAACACGCCCTACCAAAACCATTACAGAGCTGCATAAAAGAGCTGATATTGCCAACCATAATAAAGGTGATCTTTTTATATCGATACACGTAAATGCAGCACCGGCGCAGCAGCATAAAGAACTCACCGGGTATAAAACAGTAACCAACTACGTAGGTAAAGGCAAAAAAAGAAAGAAAGTAACAAGCAAAGTTCCCCAGTACAGGTATTATACCACCCCAAACCCAGCCAAAGGAACTGAAACCTATATCTGGGGATCGCACAAAAATGAGGACAAAGAAGTGGCAATGAGAGAAAATGCGCCCATGCTTTCGGAAGATAACTACAAAGAAAATTACGGTGATATAGACCCCAACTCGCCGGAATTTATTGCTCTGTCGTTATTAAAAACAAAACAGTTTTTTAAACGCAGCGCCACGCTTGCGGGCATGGTAGAAGAGCAGTTTATAAAATCTGGTCGCACCAGCCGCGGACAAAAGCAGCGCGGTGTGGGCATTTGGGTATTGCAGGCTACAGCCATGCCCAGCATTTTAGTAGAAACCGGCTACATTACCAATAAAGTTGAAGAAGATTACCTCAACAGCAAAGAAGGACAAGTTGAAATTGCCGGTTGTGTTACCAGCGCTGTTCAACAATACATTGACTGGCTTACCAAACAACAAACGCCTGCAAACGGACATACCAATACGCCGGCAGTAAGCAGCAAAGAAGCACTTACCTTTTTAAAGGCCTTAGATAACCACGAAAAAGAGCTAAAAGGTCTGGCCCGATAAGTCTTTTTTTTTAAGCTGAACCCACTGGTACAGTTTTTACGTATTTAAACCTGTTATAAAAAGCATGCTCCCGCGTAAAAAAAATAGCGTTATTTTGACTTTCATTAGCGCCGCTTAAGGACAGGTAGAAAAAAAATAGTGCATGAAGATTTCAAACGAAGTTAAAGTAGGTATTCTTGCTGTAGTTGCCATTTTGGTATTGATTTTTGGTTTTAATTTTTTAAAAGGAAAAACATTGTTTGGCAAAGCGCCTACGCTTTACGCAGTTTTTGCCAACCTCGGTTCGCTGGAAAAATCTAACCAGGTGCGCATTAATGGGCTACCGGTAGGTACCGTTTATGATTTTGTGCCTACCGATAAAGAAGTAAACGGCATTATTGTAGAAATACACCTTACGCGTGAAATAAATATACCGACAAACTCGGTGGCTATGATAGACGGATCGCCGCTTGGCGCTTCTTTTATAACCATCAACAAAGGCACTCAAAATACCTACCTGCAGCCGGGCGACACTATTTCCACCGAATTATCCAATAGCATTTTAGGCGATATTAAAACGCAGCTTGCGCCCACTATTACCCGCGTAAACGAAACACTTGACTCCATGAAAATTGCGATTGGAGGTATTGCTGCTATTTTTGATCCTACAACAAGTTCTAACCTGCAAACTTTAATTGCCCGCTTAACCATCACATCAGGCAGCTTGCAGCAGTTATTAAACGCACAATCGGGAGCCTTGGCGCAATCGTTAAACAACATGAACTCCGTTACCAGCAACCTGGCAAAAAATAACGAAGCCATCAACTCTTCTATCCGGAATGTAGAAGTTACCACCGCCAACCTGGCTAATGCCCGTATACAAGAAACAGTAGCTGCTTTAGAAAGCACCATAACCGAGCTAAAAGGGTCTGCAGCTGGCTTGCGCAGTTCAATTAACAGAATTAACTCCACAGATGGAACATTAGGCGCTTTAATGAACGACCGCAAGCTGTACGACCAAATGAACAGAGCAGCCCTGGGCTTAGAAATTTTGTTGGATGATGTGCGCCTGCACCCTAAACGCTACGTAAATATTTCGGTGTTTGGAGGGCGCGCAAAACCCGATGCGATTACTTCGCCGGCCACAAAAGATACCCTTGTGGTGGTTAATCAATGATGCGTAAAAGCCTCATATCGTTTTTACTTTTAATTTTTTATTCGCTTACTTACGGACAGGTTTCCGATGCAGACTCTACAGCCGTGCACGTGTTAGCGCCTACGCAGCGTCAGTTTACTATCAAACAAAAAGACGGCACCGACTTTCAAATTTTAGCTGGAACAGTAAAATTAAGGCAGGGCACTACTATTTTTTATTGCGATAGTTGCGTAGTAAATACTAAAACAAGGGTTTTTGAAGCCTTTGGAAGAGTTCATATAAACGACAGCGACACCGCCCATGTTTATGCTAATTACCTGCGCTATTTAATAGACCCGCGCTATGCTTACTTAAAAGGCAATGTGCGCTTAACCGACGGGCACGGAACGCTAACCACCAACGAACTTGAATACGATGTAGCCGGAAAAATAGGAACCTATAAGAACGGCGGAAAAGTAACCAACGAAAAAACGGTTATTACCAGCAAAGAAGGTGTTTATTATGCCGATATTAGAGATGTTTATTTTAAAAAAGATGTGGAAATTAAAGATCCGTCGCACTACGTAAAGTCCGATTCTATTTTATACAACACAGAAAGCGGCATAGCTCGTTTTATATCCCAAACTTTTTTACGCGACAGCAGCGGGCGAACCATTGAAACCCGGGAAGGTTTTTACGACCCTAAAGGAGGCCGATCTGAATTTTCGCAACGAACCCGCATTCAAGATGGTTCGTTAATTATAGAAGGAAACCAGATAGTGAACGACGAAGCTTCGGGTATTATTCAAATTAGAGAAAATGGTGTACTGATTGATACTGCCCAGGGCATTAATATTTTGGCTAACGAAATTTTTGCCAATAAAAAAACCGGTGCCTACCTGGCTACACGAAATCCACTGATGATCATCCGGCAGGAAAAAGATTCCATTTATATAAAAGGCGATACACTTTTTTCTGCCCGCTTAACCGACCGCTTTCAGGTGGCCGATTCCACAGCAGATGCAACAAACGAATCTTCAGCCGAGGAAACTGACGTAATGGCCAAAGTTACACGCCCATCAAAAGGGCCGCTATTAAACGACAGCACCAACCGGTATTTTGAAGCGTTTCATAACGTAAAAATATTTTCCGATTCGTTGCAAGCCGTTAGCGACAGCTTATTTTATTCTTTTAAAGATTCTACTTTTCAACTGTACCAGGAGCCGGTAGTATGGAGTAACAGCAGCCAGGTAACGGGCGATACTATTTTCTTATATACAAAAAATAAAAAAGCCGATCGGATTAAAGTGTTTGAAAACGGCTTTTTAATTAACAGTAAAGAAGAAGAAGTTTTTAACCAGGTAAAAGCCACCCGCATTGATGGTTTTTTTACACAAGGTGTAATGGACTCTGTTCGGGCAAAAGGCGATGCGGAATCCATTTATTTTATTCAAGATGAAGACAGCGCTTATAGTGGCATTAACCAAACAGCAAGCGACAGAATAGACGTTTATTTTGCCAACAGCGAACTGAAAAAAATTGTTTTTAGAACCGGCGTAAAAGGTACCATTTGGCCCATTACTCAAAAAACACCTTCGGAAATGCGCCTCCAGGGTTTTCAATGGTTGGAGCGCCTGCGCCCAAAAACCAAGTACGATCTGTTTGAATAAAACCTTTGAAAAAGGGTCTGCCTTACCCCTTTTTCAAGGGTTTTCAATCTTTCATTTTGTTCCTTTTCAGAAGAAGATCTGCCAGCCAAATGTCGTCCCTCTTTGTTAAGGCTTTACTTTGGTTAGCCTTTCCACATACCCTTTTTTACATGTTTTCTGAGTTCGTATCGCGCAGTTTTTTTAACTCAGAAGAAGAGTCCGAACATTTATGAAGGTATGTTGACTTTTAAAATTTTATAGCCTACCTGTTCACTCTCCTTGTACTTATTTTTGCTATAAAATGACCCTTTTTTAAGCCTTTTCACTTTTTTTTAAAATCAAAGCAGCATTAAGCGCGGCAGTAGCCTCTTTGTATTAGCTATATCATTCCTTAAAATAAAAGCTGCTTCAAAAATATTTTGCAGAATTTGCGGAGAATAAAACGCATTTTGCAACAATTTGCGGATTTTTAACACTAATTTTATAGCAACTTACTAACTACGATGCTTAAAAAGGAACGACAAGCTTATATTCTGCACCAGGTAAACCTGCATAATAAAGTATTGAGCGTAAATCTTTCGCAGGATATAGACGTATCGGACGACACTATTCGGCGCGACTTACAGGAGTTGGCCGATGAAGGAAAGATCATTAAAGTTCATGGCGGCGCCCTTTCAAATTCGTTTCACAAAGGCGATCCATCGTCGGAGCAAGTTTATTCATACGTTAAAAAACGCATAATCGGGCAAAAAGCTGCTTCATTAATAACCGAAGGAATGTTTGTTTCTACTGGTGGTGGCACTACCATTGTTGAGCTTGCAAAAGCCCTACCCGAAGGGTTGCATGCCACCTTTGTTTCGGGAAGCATTTCGGCCCTGGTAGAATATGTAAAGCATCCCAATATTGATGTGATTGCTATTGGAGATAAAATTTCTAAAAATGCCCGCATTGCCATTGGTCCTGATGCCGTTGCTAAAGTGCGGCAAATTAGAAGCGACCTTTGTTTTTTGGGTATTAATGCCATTGACCCCCAATTTGGTGTTTCGGATAACGACTGGGACGTAGTTCAAATGAAAAAAGCCATGATTAGCTCTGCCAAAAAAACAGTTTGTTTAACCATTTCAGAAAAAATTAATTCGTTGCAACCATTACAGGTGTGTAGTTTAAGCGAAATAGATATTTTAGTAACCGAATTACCCGCGGATGATGAGCTACTTCAACCTTATATTGCCGCGGGTGTGCAGGTGCTGTAAACGGTGCTTTTCATAATTCCAGATATACCATTTAAATCCACGAAGCCTAAAAAAACCGACAGAAAAATTTAAACCTTTTAAACAATTGCTATGCAAAGATTACTGCGACAAACAGTCTTAAGTATTGGTCTGTTGATTTCCTGTCTGGCGCTATTTGCCCAGGAAAACATTATTTCAGGTATTGTTACGGCAGAAAACGCAACGCCGTTGAGCGGTGTAACCGTTGCGGTAAAAGGTACCAGCCGGGTAACCCAAACCGATGCCAGCGGAAGATTTACAATTGCCGCCGCAAAGGGACAATCGCTGGTGCTAACTTATGTGGGCTACCCCGGCAAAGAAGTGCTGGTGGGAAACTCCAACACTGTAGACGTGAATATGGGTTCTGCTGCCGGCACTACTATGCAAGATGTAGTGGTAGTAGGTTATGGTACCCAACGAAGGGGAAACCTGACAGGTGCAGTATCTACTGTAAATGTTGAGCAAACATTAGGCTCGCGGCCTATTACAGATGTGGGCCGAGCATTACAAGGCTCTGTTCCGGGCTTAACTATTACCACTCCAACTGGTGATATTGGCACTAACCCCGCTATAAGGCTAAGAGGTCTAAGCGGTTCTTTAAACGGAGGTGGCGCACAGCCATTAGTGCTTGTAGATAATGTAGAATTCCCAGACCTGCGAATGCTTAACCCAGATGAGATAGAATCTATCTCCGTACTAAAAGATGCCGCATCAGCTTCTATTTATGGTACACGTGCTGCTTGGGGAGTGATATTGATTACTACCAAATCTGGAAAAACTGGGAATAAAAAAAGTACAATTACCTACTCTAATAACTTTGCAGGAAGCCAACCAACTACCCTACCTAAAGTAGCTTCAGGGCCCGAAGGCGCAGAAATGGCACTTCTGGCCTACCAACGTACAAACCCTAATATACCATTTTTTGGTATTATAGGCATGTATGTTGATAAACTGGCAATAGAAAAAATGAAAGCCTGGCGCGACCAGTATGGCGGACAAGACTTGGGCGATGAAATGGTTATGGGACGAGATTTTGAGATTAGAGATGGGAAATTGTTCTTTTATCGCACATGGGACCCATATGAAAAATATTTAAGAGAATGGGCACCGCAACAAACACATAACTTAAACTTTAGCGGCGGCAGCGATAAATTAGGTTACTCATTAGGACTTGGATATTTAAATCAACAAGGAGTTTTAAAAGTTAACCCTGATGAATTTAGCCGGGTAAATGCAAACCTTGGTTTAACCGCTAAAGCAACTGAATGGCTGGATCTTCGTACAAAAATTCTTTTCTCAAGGGCAAATAAAACAAGACCCTACTACTTCTCAAGCGAAACTTACGATCCATGGTATTACCTTTCCAGATGGCCTTCCTATTACCCCTACGGAACTTACGAAGGAAAGCCTTTCAGAAGCGCCTTAACGGAAGTGCAGCAAGCTAAAATGACACCGATTGAAACAACCTTGGCCCGTGTACAAATTGGAGGTACATTTAAAATTGCAAAGGGCCTTACATTGGACGCTGATTATACCTTTGCCAGTAACAACGAACATGAACACCAAACAGGCGGTGGCGTTACAGGATGGGACTTCTGGGGAAACTCTTTAGTAAATAGAACGTACACCTCTGCCACCTATAATCGCGCTATTTATATATCCGACTGGAGCGAGCGTAATACAGTGAAAGCCTTTGCCACATACAACAAAGGACTTGGTGATGATCATGACTTCAAAGTTATTGCTGGAACAGATGTTGAGCTTTTCCAATATTGGTCACAAAGCACCGAAAGAAGAGGCTTATTAAACCCTAATTTAGGAGAACCAAGATTAGCAACTGGTGACCAGTTTGCAACTAACAGCCGAGGTCATTGGGCAACAAGGGGTTATTTTGGAAGATTAAACTACGCATTTAGGAACAAATTTCTTTTAGAATTAAATGGAAGATATGATGGCTCATCAAGTTTCCCTAAAAACGATCAGTGGGCTTTTTTCCCATCATTTTCTGCCGGTTACGTTTTAACTCAGGAAAAGTTCATGGACTTTGCCCAACCAGTTCTTTCTTTTTTCAAACTTAGAGGTTCTTACGGCTCTATTGGTAATCAGGCAGTGGGTGCAAACCGGTTTTTAAGCACAATGGCATCTTCTAATTCAAATTGGGTTATAGCCGGAGCAAACATGCTTACAGTTGGTACCCCAGGTTTAGTATCACCTACCCTTAAATGGGAAACTGTTACTACTCTTGATCTTGGTGCAGATGCACGGTTTTTTAACAACAAACTTGGATTATCGTTCGACTGGTATAAAAGAACTACCAGCGATATGATCACTTCTGCATTAACGGTACCCAGCACATTAGGAACAGGCGCACCAGTAATTAACTTTGGCGAGTTGGAAACAAAAGGTTGGGAGCTATCAGCCAACTGGAACCATGCTTTTGGAAACGGTTTTAATTTTAATATAACCGGTGTTTTGTCCGACTTTCAGGAAAAGCTTTCCAAATATCCCAGCAATGCTACGGGACTTATTGCTAATAATTATGAAGGCCGCGTGTTAGGAGAGATATGGGGTTATGAAACAGACCGTTTCTTCACAAAAGACGATTTTGAAGCAGACGCTAATGGCAACCTTATTTTACAAGGCGGGAAATATGTAATGAAAAAAGGAATTCCTTCTCAAATTCTTTACGAGAATGCAACCTTCTTTTATGGTCCTGGCGATATTAAATATAAAGATTTGAATGGGGACGGAGTGATTGACAGAGGAGCCAATACAATCTATAATCCTGGAGATCAAAAAATAATTGGTAACTCTACACCAAGGTACCAGTATGGTGTTAATTTAGGGGCTGATTGGAAAGGGTTTGATATCAGCCTTTTTGTACAAGGAGTTGGCAAACGTGAATTTTGGGCCAACGGACCAGTAGTTATTCCCGGATATCGCCCCGGTGAAGCTTGGTTTGAGCACCAATTAGATTATTGGACACCCGAAAAACCAAATGCCTTTTATCCGAGACCAAGCGATCAACTTCAGTCAAACGCTGCTAGAAACTTTTTGCCACAAACCAAATACTTGTTGGATATGGCTTATACAAGATTAAAGAATATTAATTTTGGATATACAATTCCATCTAGCATCGGTAATAAAATAAAACTTCAAAAAGCCCGTATTTACTTTAGTGGCGAAAACCTTCTGACTTGGGATAACCTTTCAGTACCCATCGACCCAGAAATAAATTATTCAGCCGCAGGTCTTAATGATCCAAATACATTTGGAAGAGTTTATCCTTATCGTAAAAGCATTTCATTCGGAATACAAGTAACCCTTTAAATTTCAATCATGAATAAAAAAGTATATTCGTTTCTTTTTGCAGCCGTGGTGCTAGCAGCCGGCTGCAAAAAAGATTTCCTACAACGTCTGCCACAAGATACTTTGGTGGATGATACATATTGGTCAACAGAAACTAACGTAAGAACTTTTGCCTGGGGTTTCTATCCTGCTTACTTTTCTGGTTATGGATCAAGTTTTACGTTTGGACGTTATTTTTCCGGGCAAAGTTTAAACGACGACTTTGCACCATCAAGTCCTACACCTTTTACGAAAGTAGTACCCGCCTCAGGCGGAGGTTGGGATTTTGCATGGGTAAGGAAAGCTAATATCTTTATTAATAGGGTGCAAACAGTTCCAATGGAACCAGAGGCTACCAAGCACTGGACGGGCATTGGGCGTTTTTTCCGCGCTTTAGAGTACCACGATCTGGTAAAATCCTTTGGC